>JALXBH010000129.1 GCA_026991535.1 Calditrichia bacterium
GTTGTTTAACTTTGTTTCCTATGGGGTTGGCAAGGAGAGCGGCCGAATCAATATGGATACGGTGGCCAAACTGGCCCGTGAGCATAAACCGAAGATGATCGTCGTCGGCGCCTCGGCCTATTCCCGCTACTATGAGTTTGACAAGTTTCGTGAAATTGCGGACGCTGTCGGCGCTTTTCTTTTTTGCGATATCGCCCATCCCGCGGGACTGGTGGCCGCCGGTGTGCATCCCAGCCCCATACCCTATTGTGACGTGGTGTCCACCACCACCCATAAAACCCTGCGCGGACCGCGGGGCGGCATGATCTTGATGGGTAAGGATGCGGAAAACACCATCGGTAAAATCGCCCCTAAAAGCGGTCGGGTTAAAAACTGGTCGGAGTTGATCGACAGCCAGGTGATGCCCGGCATCCAGGGCGGGCCGCTGATGCACATCATTGCCGCCAAGGCCGTGGCCTTCGGCGAAGCCCTGAAACCGGAATTTAAAAAATATGCACGGCAGATAATCGATAATGCCGCCGCTCTGTCCGCCGCTTTGGTGGAGAAGGGTTATGATATCGTCTCCGGCGGAACCGATAATCATGTTTTTCTTGTGGATCTGAGCAATAAGGGCATTACCGGCAAGGCGGCCGAAAACGCCCTGCATGCCGCCGGTATTACCGTAAATAAAAACATGGTACCTTTTGATACGCGCAGTCCGTTTGTTACTTCCGGTATCCGCCTGGGAACGGCGGCCATGACCACAAAGGGCATGACAGAAGTCGAGATGAAAACCATCGCCGGTTTTATCGATACGGTTCTTGCGGATGTTGAAAACGAAGGCCTTCAGGAAACGGTTAAAAGCCAGGTTTACGAGTTAAATAAAGACTTTCAGCTTTATAAGTAAAAATTCTGTTTAAAGAAGACCCGCGCCGGCAATCGCGGGTTTTTTATTGGAGTAAATATGTCCCGGGATGAGATGCCCTTTCTGGATCATCTTGAAGAGCTGCGCTGGCGTCTGATAAAGGCGCTGGTTAGCGTTGTTTTTTTTACCATCATCGTTTTTTATTTTTCCGATCCCATTTTAGACTTTATGCTGAAACCGGCCTTAAATACCCAGGCCCAGGTAAACCTCCAGGTTTTAAAGGTACAGGCCATCTTCATTATAAAGCTGGAGATCGCCCTGATTGTGGGTATCGTCTTCAGCATACCGGTTATTCTATATCAACTGTGGGCCTTTGTGGCTCCGGGCTTGCATAAAAACGAGCGGCAGTTTATCTGGCCGGTCATTGCCGGCGCTTTTGTCAGTTTTATCGGCGGAGCGGCATTTGCTTATTTTTTGATTATTCCCTACGCCCTGGAATTCTTTCTGGGCCTGGCGCCGACAACGGTGGAAAACAATATCGCCGTGGATTTTTATTTCGGTTTTCTCATACGCATCATGGTCGTGTTCGGTATAGTATTTCAAATGCCGGTGGTCAGCGTCATCCTTTCCAGGCTCGGCCTGATCACGCCTAAATTTTTAAGAAAGTATCGCCGTCATGCTATCGTTATCTTTTTTGTCGCCGCCGCGATACTTACCCCACCGGATCCAACCACGCAGGTGATGCTGGCCATTCCCATGTTGTTATTGTATGAAGTGACTATTTGGCTAAGCTATATCTTCTATAAAAAACGTTCACAAGAGGAACTGCCGCAAAAAGCGGCACACAGCCCTTTTGCCGATCCGGAATAGGGGAATTTTTTGCTTTTTTGTGGGAATCTCATATCTCACACGAAGCCACAAAGGTACCCACAGGATTACCGTTAACCCCCGATTTCAATCGGGGGCATAACGCCTTATCACACACCCTGACCTTGTTGGCCCTGCCCATTAGCGTCTTTGCGTGGGGATCGGAATCCGATGAATCGGATTCTCCGAGGGTGGTACGCTTTCACCCGCCCCGCGAATGAATTCGCGGGTTAACCCTATGTGGCCTGGGCTGATATTCCTGCCCGCACCGGGCCATAAAGGATACCGTTAACCCCCGATTTCAATCGGGGGTATAACGCCTTACGACACACCCCAACCTTATTGGCCCTGCCCATTAGCGTCTTTGCGTGGGGATCGCAATCCGATGAATCGGATTCTCCGAGGGCGGTTCCGGCCCATCCGCCCCGCGAATGAATTCGCGGGTTGTCCCTACGTATCCTTGTGTGAGGATTAGATTGAAGGCAACGGAAAGCGCTTAATATCCACCCCGGGCATAAGCCCCCCCTGGCCCAGCAGGTAATCGGCCATATGTCGGGAAAACCAGGGCGCCAGCGAAAGCCCTTTTGTACCCAGGCCGTTAAAAATGTAAAAGCGTTTTTCCCGGGGATGCCGGCCCAGAAAGGGGCGGCGGTCTTTTACCGTTGGCCGTACCGCGGCCTTATGTTCAAGTAAGGCATGCGGTACGCTTAAAATATTTTCCAGTTGGCGGGTCATGGTTCTAAGTCCCTGTTCGGTGGCCGTGCAATCCAGCTCATCCCAGATGTAGGTGGAGCCGCAGCGGAAATGATCACCAAAAGGCAATAAAAACACCCCGGCGGCAATACCGGTATGTTGCGAAATATCGGCCCGGATTTTAAGCACATCACCCTTACAGGGATTGAACGGCAAATAAGAGAACCAGGGATTGGCGGTCGCTTTCCAGCCTTCGCAGAAAATAAGTTTTTGGCAGGCCAGCTCTCCAATGCGGATATGTTCCTTCTCCGGTTTTATTTCATCGTAGGCAATATTACTTTTTCGATAAGAGTTGCCCAGCACGGCATGCAAGGCGTTAAGCAGGGGAACGGTATCCACGGCGGCGCCCAACACCGCGCCGTAACCGAATGGCGTTTTAATGCCGAAAAGGCCGGTTTCATCCCCGTCATTTAAAATGAAGGGCCGGTAGTCCGCTTGACGGCAGCGCACCAGCCAGTCATTGGCCTGGGCGGCGTTTTTAAAAACCCGTCTCAGGGGTAATTCCCGGTAAAAAGGAACGCCCAGGGATTTTTCAAGCCGGGGATAAAAACGGTGATTAAAATCGTATAGCTTTTCGGCCATCCATGTCAGAACAAGACGCTTGCCGGTGATAGGATTGATCATGCCCCCGGCCACGCGGCTGGAGGCGTGGGAGTCTTCATTGTCTATAAGTAAAAAAGACTTCTTACGCAGATGCAATTGCCAGGCCAGCAGGCTGCCGGCAATACCGCCGCCAAGGATGATGTAATCATATTTATTCATAGCCGGTATCGGTTTCCCTTATGGATATTCTGGTAAAAATTACTGACAGAGCGCGAAACAATATAAATAGTTAAAAGGAAACAGGGATACTTTTTTTTAAAGATAGCGGCCCGTTTCATGATTTGAAGATTAGCGCTTTTTAATGAACAGGCGCTTTTTATTCAGTAACAGAATAATTATATTTGTTGAAATTAAACCAACGGAGTAAAAAATGAGAACCTTAATGCTCTTGGTACTGAGTATCGGGCTTTTAACGGCAACGGAAAAAAAACCGTTCAGTATAGAGGCTTTGTACCAGATGAAGTCGGTGAGCGATGTTCAGTTGTCACCGGATGGAAAAAAAATAGCCTTTACCGTAACAACGTTTAACCTGGAAAAGGGTACGTCAAACAATGATATTTATCTGATGAATGCCGACGGCGGTGACCCTATTCAATTAACCAACAATGAAGCGGCCGATTTTCATCCCCGCTGGCACAGCGATGGCGAGCACCTGTTGTTTATCTCCACCCGTGAAAACGGCCCGCAGGTATGGATGATCCGTACTACCGGCGGAGAGGCGGGACAGCTGACCGATTTTCCCATGGGCGTTTCCGCCGCGGAATGGCTTAATGACGGCTATAAGGTGATCTTTGCCTCAAAGGTGTTTAAAGAATGTGGCGCGGACGCCGCCTGCAATGAAGATTTGAAAAAAAACATGGAGGAGGGCTCGATACAGGCTCACTATGCCAAAGACCTTTTTTATCGCCACTGGACGCAATGGATGGACGGCAAACGCAGCCATCTGATCGCCTATGACCCGGACAGGGATGAATACCGTGACCTGACCCCCGACGATTACAACTATCCCGCCCTTTGGGGCAGCTTTTCCGTTTCCCCGGACGGTCGTCTTGTCAGCGTGGAATCCAATCATGATAAAAACAGTTGGGAAACAACCAACAAAGATGTCTATGAAATTGATCTGAACAGCTTAAGGCAGATAAACCGCACGGAGGATAACAAAGGGTACGACGGCAACCCGCAATACGGTCCCGATGGAAAAACGATTGCCTTTTTGCGCCAAAACACTCCCCGGTTCGAGGCGGACCTTATGCGGCTGATGGTTCAGGATCGTAAAACGGGAAAAACCCGGGAACTGGCTACGGAGGTAAAAAACAGCATCCGTAACTTTATATGGACGCCCGACGGAAAAGGGTTGATCATCAAGGTAGCCGAACAGGGCTACTATCCGCTCTATTATGTGGATGCGAAAAGCGGAAAATCCCACTTACTGATACGCCATGCCACGGTAGACAGCTATACGGCCAACGCCGACCTGAGCATGCTCTATTTTGGCAGCCGGGCCATCGACCGGCCGCAGGAGATTTACAGCGCGATGGTGAAAAACGAAAAAGCCGGGGAAGTCCGAAAACTAACCGGTTTTAACGATGAGCTGTTGAAAAACTACGATATTCGTCCTTTTGAAGAGTTATGGATACCCAGTAAAACGGGAAAGAAAATACACACCTTTTTAATAAAACCCCACAACTTTGATCCGGCAAAAAAATATCCGGCCATCATCAACGTGCATGGCGGGCCGCAATCGCAATGGGCCAATTCCTTCCGCGGAGACTGGCAGATATATCCGGCCGCCGGTTATGTGCTGGCTTTTTCCAACCCGCACGGCTCCACCGGCTACGGGCAGGCGTTTACCAATGCTATTTCCCGCGACTGGGGCGGTAAGGTTTATGAAGATGTTATGTCGGTTACCGACTACATCGCCGGTTTGCCCTATGTGGATAAGGAGCGCATGGGGGCCATGGGTTGGTCTTACGGCGGCTATATGATGAACTGGCTGCAGGGGCACACGACCCGTTTTAAGGCCATGGTTTCCATGATGGGTATTTTTAATCTGAAATCCTTCTACGGTGCCACGGAAGAGTTGTGGTTTCCGCAATGGGATTTGGGCGGAACGCCGTGGGAGTCGGATGACTATGTGAAGTGGTCGCCGGACTCTTATGTGAAAAATTTTAAAACGCCAACCCTGATCATTACCGGCGAACGCGATTACCGCGTGCCCTACAGTCAAAGTCTGGAATATTTTACCGCCCTGCAAAAGCGGAGAATCGCGTCGGAATTGATCGTGTTTAAAAATGACGGCCACTGGCCCAACCATGTAAAATCGATGCCCTTTTACTACAACGCCCACCTGTACTGGTTTAACAAGTTTCTGGGCGGGGCGCCGGCGCCGTATGACATGACCAAAATGTGGCAAAACAGGGCCTTTTAATGGAAGAAAACTTTTATCACCATCTGTTTCGTTTTTATGCCCGCTGCCTGACCTTTCCCTATGATGAGATGGGTCAGGAACTGCAATATATTTTTCGTGAAATGGAAAAGCAGAGCATGGAAGATATTGAGTTGGGGCTGGCGGGCCGGGCCCTGGAGGTTATCAACTTTTACCAGGGTGAGGACATGAGCGCCCTGCAGGCAGAATACGGACGACTGTTTTCCATTCGCGAAACCACGCCGCCGATGCTGGACATCAATTTTACCGCTTATACGGACGGAACGCGCGGAGAGGCCTTTCTGGATCGTATCTATGAAAGCGATTTGCAGGTTTCCTTTGATGAGGCGCCCGAATCGATTCTGAACTTTATCGGCTTTTTTGCCTTTGACGCCGACAGTCTGGTGAATGAGGAGCACCGTAAGCTGTTTGTGGAGGTATTGGCAGGGTTTAGCCGCGAGCTTTCCGACAAAACCATGCTCAATTATTACAAGGAAGTCAGCCGGGGCCTGAACGAGCTTACCATCGTTTTAGCGGATTAGAATGGCTGTTAAAAGGGACGGCAAGGACATATACCTGACGGTACGCGACC
>JALXBH010000130.1 GCA_026991535.1 Calditrichia bacterium
GTTAAATATTTTTGAAGACAGCCGCGGTGGTCTCTGGATTGGTTCCCGTGACGGCATCAGTTACCTGCCGCCCGGTTACCGCGGCTGGCTGGCAGAGGAAGACAGCACAGATGCGTTGCGCTTGATTCGTTACGGGAAAACGCACGGTTTGCCCGAAAAAGCCGTCGTGCCGGTATCCGTCGGAGATCGGCTGCTGTTCGCCACTTCTGCCGGTTTGCGAAAATTTGATCCCGGTAAACAACAATTTTTGCCCGACACCCTTCTCGGTGCGCAATTTACGCGAACAGACTGTGCCATTTCCATTATAAAAGAAGACCCACAGGGAAATGTGTGGATGTTCGGCAAATTCGGAGATAAACCTTTTCGCGGTCGGGCGGTGCGTCAACCCGACAATTCCTACCGCTGGGAAAGCGATCGCTTCAACCGCCTGGAAATGCTGGGAGACATCACCGCTGTGTATCCCGAAAAAAACGGTGTCGCCTGGTTTGGGGGCTACGAGGGGCTCATTCGCTATTCACCGAAGACCGCCTTTCGAGGAACCGGCCGGGGGTTTACCACCCTGATTCGCAAAATTATCGCCAGCAGGGATTCATTGATTTATGGCGGCGCCGCCCCTCCCGAGGGAATCTCTCTGGAGGAGATTGAACTTGCCCACGGCAGCCGTTACCTTCGTTTCGAATTTGCCGCAACCACCTTCAATGCCTCTTCCAAAACCCGATTTCAGGTTCGTCTGGATCCGGTAGATAAAAGATGGTCGGACTGGAGCGCCGAAACAGCTAAGGAATACAGCCGATTGCCAACGGGAGAATATCTCTTCCGGGTCAGGGCGCGGGATGTTTATCACCGTATCAGCAGCGAAGACACCTTTGCTTTCACCATCCTGCCTGCCTGGTACCAAACATGGTGGGCGTTTCTGCTGTATGCATTAACGGCTGCGGGGTTTATAGTGATGCTCATTAAAATGCGGGTTCGGCGTTTACAGGAAAAAAACCGGCAATTGGAAACTTTGGTGGAAGAGCGAACCAAAACCATTCGCAAACAAGCGGAAGAACTGAAAGAACTGGACCGGATAAAATCACGTTTTTTTGCCAATATCTCCCATGAATTTCGTACCCCCTTAACTTTAATTCTGGGACCCGTTGATGATTTGAAAAGGTCCGCAAGGGACAATTTCACACAGGATAATCTGACAATGATTGAACAGAATGCCCGTCGATTATTGCAACTCATCAACCAATTGCTGAACCTTTCCAGGCTGGAATCCGGCCGAACCCCGCTAAAGGTTCAACAAGGCGGTTTTCCGGGTTTCCTTCGCGGGGTTGTGATGTCGTTTGCTTCCCATGCCAACCGGAGAGGGATTTCATTAGAATTTAAAAGTAATTTAAACAACGATGAGCTCAACGATTTTTATTTTGACCCGGATATCATTGAGAAAATTATTGTCAATTTGCTTGCCAATGCGCTAAAGTTCACCGGGGAGGGAGGAAGAGTGGATATTGAAGTTGACATCCCCCTCAATGCTTCCCGGTTATCTGGGAGAGAAGCAGGAACTCCCCTCTCTACGGTTCGGGAGGGGACAGAGAGGATGTTAGAAATCCGTGTAAAAGACACAGGCATTGGCATTCCCGAAGAACAGCTCTCCCGAATTTTCGACCGTTTTTATCAGGCAGACAGCTCACAACGAAGAAGGTATGAAGGTACGGGCATTGGGCTGGCATTAACAAAGGAATTAGTTGAATTGCATCACGGAACAATTGAAGTCCGCAGTCAAACAGGCGAGGGAAGCGAATTTGTCGTACGGCTGCCAATCGGCAACGCGTTATTTCATGAGGATGAAATTGTAGAAACCCGCTCGTTATCACTAAAAACGGGCACTCAGGCCATGCAGGAATCAATTAGTTTACCGGATTTGGAGGTAGAGGTAGAAACAACGCCTGCAATAAATACCCCGGAGACACCCAATCAGCCCATCGTCTTAATTGTTGATGACCATCCCGCTGTGCGGAATTACATCCGGCAGCATCTTACGGGTCAATTTACGGTGCGGGAAGCCCGGGATGGCAAAGAAGGAATTGAGCAGGCTGTGGAGTTCATCCCGGACCTGATTGTCAGTGATGTGATGATGCCTGAGCTGGATGGATACCAACTTTGCAAAAAACTAAAGACGGATTCCCGCACCAGCCATATCCCGATAATCCTGCTCACTGCCCGGGCAGGGGAAGAGGATAAGCTGGCGGGCCTGGAGACCGGCGCCGATGATTATCTGTCAAAGCCATTTAATTCCAAAGAACTGCAACTGCGCGTGCAAAATCTGATTGAATCCCGCCGGAAATTGCGGGAACGGTTCCGCCGGGAGGGGTTGTTGATACCACGGGATGCCATCACTCCTTCAACGGAAGAAAACTTTTTACAACACCTGATGCAGGTGGTGGAAGCGCATCTGGATGACGAACTATTTGGGGTGGAAAGCCTTAGCCGGGAACTGAATATGAGCCGGCGGCAAGTGCATCGTAAGATAGGGGCGTTAACCGGGCAAACACCGCGGGATTTTATTCGCACCATCCGTCTGCGGCGTGCCCGGAAAATGCTGGAACAAGGCAGCGGAACGGTATCGGAAATTGCCTATGCGGTGGGGTTCAGCAACCTTTCTTATTTTGCCAAAAGTTTTCAGGAAGAGTACGGTATCCTGCCTTCTAAGGTTCTAGAAAAAAAACGTAATACCTTCTGAGAAGAGAACCCCGCGCACGAATCGCTCACACCCTGACAGTCCCATGGCAACGCCCGGGATAGGTCTGATGTCCCATCAGTATTAATTTTTGTCACCTCAGCGTTCATTTTTCCTTCGCTTTCTGCTGTTTTCTTCCAAGACATGTCACATCACTCGCATAAATTGTCTCGCCCGGGTTAGCTTCTTCAACCCTTTATTTTATAGCTTTTTCCTGAATTCAATGAAACATCGTTCAACAAAAACAGGAGAATGATCATGATGAATCGTAAGGAGCATACAATGTACATACCGCATATTAACAAAATTTCTATGTGTATTATTTTTTTGTTTTCAATTATAACCGCTACTGTTTTCGCCCAGGCACCCAACACACTCTGGCTACAAACTATTGGCGATGCTTCTTCAAATTTTGGCGAATCCGTTCAACCGACCCGCGATGGCGGATTTATTGTTCTCGGTACGACCAAAACGGCCAGTGGATCGTCTCAATTTTATTTGGCCCGAACAGATGGATCGGGCAATACAATATGGACGCAAACTTATGGAGGCGCTGGCGATGACTTTGCTGCTTCTGTTCAGCAGAATTGGGATGGCGGTTTCATTCTAACCGGATCGACCCGCTCCGGCGGTAATGGGGAATCTGACCTGTGGCTCATTCGTACCGATTCCCTCGGAAACCAAATCTGGGAACGTAAATTCGGCACTGCCGGAAGAGATGGTGGCAACCAGGTTATCCAAACTAACGACAGCGGATTTGCGGTGATTGGGAGTACTGAGCCTTCCGGGAACAGTGATTTTAATGCCTGGTTGGTACGGGTGGATTCTTCCGGGAATTTACTGTGGACGCGTACATTTGGAGGAAGTGATACCACCTTCGGTTTATCTGTTCAACAAACCGATGATGGCGGATTCATATTTGCGGGCACCACTCGTTTCTTCGGTAATACCGATATATGGCTGGTACGTACAGATGATCAGGGCACTATGCTCTGGCAGAATATCATGGGCAGTGCTGAAAGCGAGTTCCCCGGCGAGGTTCAACAAACCAGTGACGGTGGCTTTATTGTGGTGGGCTCTACCAACGATACTCCTGATCTGGCTGATGATATCTGGTTGATCCGAATCGATGCCAGCGGCAGTACAATATGGAGCCGTTTTTTTGGGAGCGCCGGTTCTGATCATGGCGAGTCGGTTCAACAAACGCCTGATGGCGGGTTTATCATCACCGGGCGTACCCCTTCGCCCAGCATTCAACATGATATCGATTTATGGCTGATCAAAACCGACCCGAACGGTGGATTGATCTGGTCAAACATTTATGGAGGAGCGGAGGCCGATTATG
Organism: Calditrichia bacterium; assembly: GCA_026991535.1. GTDB lineage: Bacteria > Calditrichota > Calditrichia > Calditrichales > J004 > J004. The sequence goes on from JALXBH010000130.1 coordinate 4,071, forward strand.
GCCGTTCAGTGCGAAACACCGGTGACGGAGGGTACATCGTTTGCGGCAGCACCCGTTCCTTTGGTCAGGGAGAATATGATTTTTGGTTGATTCGCCTGGAATCTGAAAATCCCACCGGTATCCCCGATGGAAAACCCGGTGTAGCAACGGATTTTCGACTGGAGCAAAACTATCCCAATCCCTTTAATCCTGCCACAACCATTGAGTTCGCGTTACCCCAAAAAAGCAAAGTGCGCATCACAGTATACAACATGAACGGAGAACCGGTAAAGACATTGATTAACCGCAATTTGCCGGCAGGATATCATCAGGCCTTGTTTGACGGCTCCGGGCTTGCCAGTGGCATTTATCTGTATCGCATTCAAGCGGGTGAGTTCAGCCAGGTGCGCAAGATGATGCTGATAAAATAAACGGTCTGTCTTCTTAGGAGTTCAGTCAGGACTACAACCTTCAGAGCCCTATCCGCCGGGCAGTTAAACAGAAACTCCGCTTTCTAATTTAGGAAACGGAGTTTTTAATATATGCTAAAATTCCTGATATGTAATCTTAAGCACCTTTCCCCTAGGAGTAAACATGAGAGAAAAACACTATTTAAAAGAACAAGGTTAAAACAATAAGCGAATTTAAACGGGTTTTAGCCCGGGCCGTCGGAAACCCGATGGCAGCCCGACCATTATAAGATTCATGCCGTTCCGGCAAATCAACGCCGGTTTCTGCTTGTGTTTTGCCAAAATATTTTAATTTACATTTATTAATTATGATATTTATGGAATATTTACCTATTGAATATTGTTTACAATAATGACCCATTCTGTTAAGGTAAAACCGTATATCTGATTTTAAAGGCCGCACTGCGGCATATTATAATTTTTCATAAACAAAATTTTGCTTCCATGAACTTTTTTCAAGCTTATGCTTGTATATCCGGCTAAGAAAAAGGAGGAGTCATCATGAAAAAAAAGATAAAATATTTAGGAATTGGAGTTGCTCTTTTTATAATAACAGGGGGAATTATATTAACATACATAGGCCTGTCGGATATCCCTTATTATGAAATAAAGAAAATTGATTACCGGGTCCACAGTACGGCGGAGTCCGTTGAAAGAGGAAAAAAGCTGGCGTTGATGTTATGTGCCAACTGCCACATTAACAATAAAACCGGAAGATTATCCGGGAAGAAAATGCTGGACGTACCACCTGAGTTTGGTGAAATATATTCTCAAAATATCACACAGGATAAAAAATACGGCATTGGGGACTGGACAGACAGCGAAATAGCTTATCTTTTAAGAACGGGGATTAAAAAGAACGGACAATACAGCCCGCCTTATATGGCAAAATTACCCACTATGGCAGACGAAGATATCAATGCCATTATTTCTTTTTTAAAATCGGATGACCCTATGGTTGCCGCAGACTCAACGCCCGATATACCTTCAAAGCCATCTCTTTTGACCAAAGTCCTAAGTCGTATCGCTTTTAAACCTTTCCCGTTTCCGGAAAAGAAAATCTCAATGCCTGACACAAATAATGCCGTGGAGTTAGGAAAATACCTTGCGCATAACTTAGATTGTTTTTCATGCCATTCCGCTGATTTTAAAACCAATGATTTTCTAACCCCGGAATTGAGTGAGGGATATTTTGCCGGGGGTAATAAACCGTTGGATGAAAAAGGAAGGGTTATGTTAACTCCAAACCTTACACCCGATAAAGAAACAGGAATCGGGAACTGGTCAAAAGAAGATTTTATTAATGCGGTAAAGTATGGGATTAAAAAAGGTGAAAAACCACTTTCTTATCCAATGATGCCATACATACATCTTACGGACAGGGAAGCCGGGGCCATATTTGAATATCTTCAAACGATACCCCCTATTAAAAATAAAGTACCACGATCAAAGTATGATTAACCCGTTTAGCGTATTAAATAAAGCCAATTATTCTGAATGCTCTGAAGCAGAACAACAATCATAACAACGGCATGGGCGTTTTGTTTTTCTTCAGAGCCCTT
>JALXBH010000131.1 GCA_026991535.1 Calditrichia bacterium
GAGCCGGCCATGATCTCCGTGCGCGTTAAAGGCGGCGAAACGCGCATAACCAATCTGACAAATGATGAAATTACCGTTATCTTTGATTATAAGCTGAGTTTCCATAAGGGCGTAATGGAATATCCCATGCAAATAGTTACCCCGGCCGATATCACCTGGCTTGAAGTGGTGCCGCAAAAATTTGTTTTGCAACTGATACAGAAAGGAAACACTCTTTGATCGTCCTGGGTATAGAAACCTCCTGTGATGAAACATCCGCGGCGGTTCTGGATGAGGCGCGGGTTCTTTCCAATGTGGTCTCCTCGCAATTGGTGCATGTCCAATATGGCGGCGTGGTGCCGGAACTGGCCTCGCGCGCGCATTTGCGGCTGGTTCAGCCGGTTATTGACCAGGCCCTGAATGAGGCGGGCGTGGAACGGCGTCACATAGAAGGCATAGCGGTAACCTATGGCCCGGGGCTGGTGGGGGCGCTGCTGGTGGGGCTGACCTTTGCCAAGGGCTTTTCCCTGGCGGCGGATATCCCCTATATCGGCGTAAACCACATGGAAGGGCATATTTACGGCAATCTGCTCACCGTGAAGGATGTCGCCTTTCCCGTTCTTTTTTTGATCGTCTCCGGCGGGCATACCCAACTGGTACTAATGAAAGATCATCTGGACTACCGTATCATCGGCAGTACACGTGACGATGCCGTTGGCGAGGCTTTTGACAAAAGTGCCAAGGTTATGGGGCTGGGCTACCCCGGCGGGCCGGTTATCGACAAGCTGGCCAGGGAAGGCGACCCGGACTTTGTACGTTTTCCCCAGTCCTTCCTACGGGATGACCACTATGATTTTAGTTACAGCGGTTTGAAAACAGCGGTTCTGACTTATGTGGAAAAGCATACGCCGGAACATCTGGAAAAACACAAAGCAGATATCTGTGCCTCTTTCCAAAAAGCGGCGATAGATGTACTCATTACCAAAACCCTGCGGGCCGCAAAGGCCTATCGGGTTCGTGCCATCGCCTATGCCGGAGGCGTTGCCGCCAACGGCTATCTGCGCCGGCATCTGGTGGAAAAAGGCCGGGCGGCCGGTTACGACGTCTATACGCCCGAAATGGCTTATTGCACGGACAATGCCGCCATGATCGCCTACGCCGGGCTGCATCGCCTGCGTGGGGGAGAGCGCTCTCCCCAGAACCTGAATGCCATCCCCTCGTTAACATTGGGATAAAAACGTGCCCGATCTTATCCAACTTAATATACCTTTCTTTTTTGTTTTTATGCTGTTCGCCCTGGGCATGTTGACGGCCTTCTTCTTTTACAGAAAAAGTTACCCCCCTCTCTCCCCGATGCGCCGCTACCTGCTTGTTCTGATCCGGGGGAGTTGGCTGGCAGGCCTGTTGCTTCTGTTGACAGGGCCGGTGTTAAAGCTGCATTACAGTGAAGAACGTCCCCGGAATGTGGCCGTATTTGTGGATCATTCCGCCTCGATGGGTTTAGTAAACCGCTTTGAAAACCGCCGCGACTCCCTGGAGGCGGCCCGTACCCTGCTGGCGGAATACCTGGCCGAAAGGGATACGCGTTTCGTTTGGTTTTCCTTTAATCAACAGGTAAAAAACTATGATGAACAGGATACGCTGTATACAGGTCTAACCGACTTTGCGCCTCTGGTAAAATCCGCTCGTGAAGCAGGCGCGGATAATATCTTTATTCTTAGCGATGGCATACGTACCGCGGGTGGGGGGGCTGTTCCGCCCGGTGTACCGGTTTATACGATCGGTCTGGGCGGTATAAAAGAGTTCCCCGATCTTTTTATAAGAAGGGTGCGTTATGAACCGGAGGTTGTACAAAACGATACGGCAAGGCTAAGCATTATTGTTGGGCAAAAAGGTCTTGAAAAGCAGGCGGTCACCGTCGCCCTCTTCCGTGGAAGAGAACGGATCGGGCAAAAGAGGATGTTTACGGCCGCCGGTGGCGGAGACAGGGAACTCCGGTTTGAGTATATTCCCCGCAAAAAGGGCTTTCAAAAATACCGCGTTGAGGTGCGCGGGGACGCGGATGAACAGAATATGAGAAACAACAGCTACCGTTTTACCCAGTGGGTGCGTAAAAGCAAGATACGCATCGGTCTGTTTGCCTCCGCCCCTTCCTATGATTTTAAGTTTATACGGCGGGCCATCGACGGGGGCCGCAATCTGCGGGCCGAAATCTACCTTCCCGGAGTAAAACTCTCCTCCAGGTTACCCGCGGACAGCCTGGACGCCGCCTTTCTGATCGGTTTGCCGGCGCGTGGTATTACGACGTCGTACCAAAGAGGTTTGGATAAGCTGGATGATTTAAAAGGGGGGAAAGTCTTTTATCTGACCTCCACAAGCGATGCCGATGCCCTTTCCGCCATGCTGGGCCCGGATGTGACGATAAGCACCACGGCAAACAGGGTAGAGGGGCAGATTGAGGTTACGGAACCCCTGCACCCGCTCATGGCGGTTTTCCCGGATATGCAAAAGAGTCGCGGTTTTTGGCAAAAAAGCGCTCCTGTCCTAAGCGGATTTAAGGTCGGGACGGCTGAGCCATTCGCAATAATAAACCAGGAGCGCTACAGCGCCTTTCTCGCCCGACCGGCGCCTAACATCTTTTTGGTAAACGGAGAAGGCTTTTGGCGCACAGCTTTTGACCCCGGGGAAAACGACCTTCTTATACGGGAGGGATATAATCGTTTTTTTCAGGGGCTGGCCTTTCGCGCGGCGGCCAGGGGAACGGAAAAAGCCGTCCGGCTGCAAACGGACAAGCGCGTATATAACATCGGCGAGAGTATCCGCCTTTCCGCTTATGTTTATGACAGCCGCCAGAGCGAGATAGGAAATGCCGTTGTGGAAGTAAGCGTAAGCCTTGGGGATCAGAACTTTAACTTTAACCTTTCGCCCGCGGCCGGGGGCGGATATCAGGCCGCTTTTCCCGCCGTGGAAGAAGGCCTGTATGCCTTTAACGCCACGGCCCGCCGGGAAGGAACGGTTCTGGGGCGGGAGAGTATAAGCGTCCGTGTGCAGGCGCCGGATGCGGAATTTACCCATACCCGGCAGGATAGCGCTTTTTTAAGGAACTGGGCCGCAAAAAGCGGTGGAGCCTATCTCTCGCTGGAGGAGCTGAGACGGGGACGTCGCCTCCCACCCCTTGAGCCTGTTACCGTGGAGCGGCGTCGCGAAACCGATTTGAAAAACAGCATGATTATGCTGACAGCTTTGCTTTTGCTTATATCCATGGAGTGGATTTTACGTAAACGTTTTAACCTGATATAAAGGACAGACCATGATCCGATGCGCCTGGGTTCCCGGGAATGATGATTTGTATGTCGCTTATCATGACAAGGAGTGGGGCCGTCCCGTGCATGATGATAAGCTTTTGTTTGAGTTTCTGATCCTCGAGACCTTCCAGGCCGGTCTGAGCTGGAGAACGGTACTCTATAAACGGGAGAATTTTCGCAAGGCCCTTGCCGGGTTCGATTACCGCAAGGTGGCCCTCTTTACCGAAAAGGATGAACAGCGCCTGTTGAACGACGCCGGTATTATCCGAAACCGCCTGAAGATAAAAGCGGCCGTCAGTAATGCGCGGGCTTTTATCGCCGTACAAAAGGAGTGGGGAAGTTTTGACGCCTATATCTGGTCCTTTGTGGATGGGAAACCCCTGCAAAACCGTTGGAAATCTTTAAAAGAGGTACCGGCCAGCACACCCCTTTCCGACAAGATCAGCAAGGACCTGAAAAAGCGCGGTTTTAAATTTGTGGGCTCCACGGTGGTTTATGCCCATATGCAGGCCACGGGCATGGTCAATGACCATACCGTCGACTGTTTTTGCCATGAAGAAGTAAAGGGCTGACAATGCGTATAGTGATAGCGGGTGCTTCCGGTCTTATCGGCAGGGCTCTGATCAGCTATTTCCTTGATATGGGCTATCGGGTGTGGGCCTTGTCCCGCAGGCCGGAGCGTATGCGAAAAAAAATCCCGGAAACAGAAAAGCTGACATGGCTATGCTGGCGGAACGGGGATAGCGGGGCATGGCAAATGGCCCTGAAGCAAAGTGATGCGGTTATCAATCTGATGGGCGCCTCCATTCTCGGCGGACGCTGGACGAAAAAGCGTAAGGATATATTATACCGTTCCCGCGTGGACGGCAGCCGCTTTTTGGCCGAAACTATTAAAAAAGATCATCCCGGCCTGCCCGTATACATTCAGGCCTCGGCTATCGGTTTTTATGATAACGACCAGCCACAGCCGGTGGATGAAAGCGGTAGTCCCGGCAATTCCTTTCTTGCACGACTTACCCGGGACTGGGAAGAGGCCGCGGCGGTTTTGTCTGAATCGAAGGTTACGGTATACTTTTTAAGGCTGGGCATGGTTCTGGCGCCGGACAGCCTGGTGGTCCGGCTGCTAAAACCGGTATTTTATATCTACAAGGGCGGCCCCGTGGGCAACGGGCGACAAATCGTATCCTGGATACATATAGACGACGTCTGTGCCATATGCGACCTGCTGTTGCAAAGACCCTTTCAGAAGCGTGTTGTTAATCTTACCGCTCCCGGAGCTGTGGATATGGATCACTTCGCCCGGGCGTTTGGCCGGGCGGTTAACCGGCCTTCATGGCTGAGAGTGCCGGCATGGACGGTCAGAGTACTTTTTGGGGAGATGGGCCGGGAAACCATGCTCAGCGGAATCCGCGTTTCACCGGAGCTGTTGCGGGAGAAGAGCTATCGCTTTAAATATGCCGATATCGAAACCGCTTTCAGGGCTGTTGTTAGGAAGAAGAAACCCTCTTAAATACAATGAGCCAGTGTTAAACACGGCCTTCATTTTAATCGTAAAATAGTTCGCTTCCCGCTTGACTACTATCCCGCAAACTGTGTATATTTGAATATCCGATCAAAAAGGTCGGATTTTTATTTGTCGATATACAAGACTAAATGAGTCCTATATGCTGCGTTTAAGTAAAAAAAGCGAATATGCCATCATTGCCCTGGTGGATTTGGCGGGGCGTCAAAGCGAGGAACCGATCCCCGTAAAGCAGATGGCGGAGAGCTATATGATCCCCGGCGAGCTTTTGGGTAAGATATTTCAAACCCTGAAAAAAGCGGGACTGGTATACTCCGTGCAGGGTACAAAAGGAGGCTACCAGCTTGCCCGCCGACCGCAAGAGATCAATCTCAGTGAAATTATCGAATCCATTGAAGGGCCTATTTCGCTGATGTCCTGTTTTTCCGAGTTGGACTGCGACTGTCTGCAGTTTAGCAGCTGTACCATAAAATCACCATTACAGTTTATTCAATCGGAAATTAAAAACTATTTTCAACAAATTACGCTGGATACGTTAAAGGACAATCTTGTAAAACCACTAAGCCAGGTTTCGGTAATGTGATGGCGGATGAAGACGAAATCCTCGACGCGCTGCGGGATGTATACGATCCTGAAATCAGGGTTAATATTGTAGAACTGGGGCTTATTTATAAAGTCATCATCGGGGAAGATGGTTTTGTAACGGTACGCATGACGCTGACGTCGCCCAACTGCCCGGCGGTGGAGGAATTGAAAAGAGAGATACTGCGCACGGTAAAGGCGCAGGACGGCATAACGGGCGCGGAACTGGATTTGGTGTGGGAGCCCGAATGGACGCCGGCCATGATGAGCGAGGAAGCGCGCCTTGAACTTGGATATGATATTTAACAGAAAGGAAGCAAACGATGAGTACGGAAGCGGAACAGCTTGAATCGTTAGCCCAACAGGAATATAAATACGGTTTTGTGACCGACATAGAAGCCGACGCCTTGCCGCCCGGCCTGAATGAGGATGTTGTACGCATCATCTCCCAAAAAAAGAAGGAACCGGCTTTTATGCTGGAATGGCGTTTAAAGGCCTATAAACGCTGGCTTAAGATGGAAGAGCCCAAATGGCCCAAGGTGGAGTATCCCGAAATAAATTTTCAGGACATCATATACTATTCCGCCCCCAAAAACACGCCTAAATATAACAGCCTTGATGAAGTAGACCCGCAATTGCTGGAAACTTACAACAAGCTGGGCATTCCCCTGGAAGAGCAGAAAATGCTGGCCGGGGTGGCGGTTGACGCTGTTTTTGACAGCGTGTCGGTGGCGACAACCTTTAAGGAAAAACTTTCGGAAATGGGCGTTATCTTCTGTCCTATCTCCGAGGCCTTGCAAAAATATCCGGATTTGGTAAAAAAATACCTCGGTTCCGTGGTCCCGGCCACGGACAATTTTTACGCCGCCTTAAACTCGGCCGTGTTCAGTGACGGCTCCTTTGTTTATGTACCCAAAGGGGTACGTTGTCCTATGGAATTGTCCACATATTTTCGCATTAACGCCCAGAATACAGGACAGTTTGAACGTACCCTGATCGTGGCTGACGAAGGCTCTTATGTCAGTTACCTGGAAGGTTGCACCGCGCCGCAACGGGATGAAAACCAGTTGCATGCCGCCGTGGTGGAACTGGTGGCGCTAAAGGGGGCCGAGATAAAATATTCCACCGTTCAAAACTGGTATCCCGGTGATGATGAGGGCAAGGGCGGTATTTACAATTTTGTCACCAAGCGTGGCATCGCCCATGAAAATGCCAAGATCTCCTGGACGCAGGTGGAAACGGGTTCGGCCATCACCTGGAAATATCCCAGCGTTATTTTAAAAGGGGATAATTCCATCGGAGAATTTTATTCCGTGGCCATGACCAATAAATTTCAACAGGCCGATACGGGCACCAAGATGATCCATATCGGCAAGAACACGCGCAGTAATATCGTTTCGAAGGGTATCAGCGCCGGACGCAGTAACAACAGTTACCGCGGATTGGTAAAGATCATGAAATCCGCAGAGAATGCCCGCAACTTCTCTCAATGTGACAGCTTGCTGATCGGCGACAAGTGCGGCGCGCATACCTTTCCCTATATTGAAGTGAACAATACCACCGGCCGCGTTGAGCACGAGGCCACCACGTCAAAGATCGGCGAGGATCAGATATTTTACTGCAACCAGCGTGGACTGGATACCGAACAGGCGGTTTCCCTGATCGTTAACGGCTATTGCAAGGAAGTTTTCCGCGAACTGCCCATGGAATTTGCCGTGGAAGCGCAAAAGTTGTTGAGCATCAGTCTGGAAGGCAGCGTAGGGTAAACAGGCCGTCGGATGCCGTTAATCAAAAACAGATTATAAAAAGGGCCGTTAAAAGCCCGCATTAACATTTTGGAGAAAGCAATGTTACAAATAAAAGATTTACATGCCTCCATAGAAGGCAAGGAAATTTTAAAGGGTATCGACCTGGAAGTAAAAAAAGGCGAGGTGCACGCCATTATGGGGCCAAACGGTTCAGGGAAAAGCACGCTGGCCAATATTCTGGCCGGTCGAGAGGAATACGAGGTCACCTCGGGCAGTATCAGCTATCTGGGCGAAGACCTGTTGGAGCTTGACCCGGAGGAGCGGGCACACAAGGGGATTTTTCTGGCCTTTCAATACCCGGTGGAGATTCCCGGCGTATCCAATGTCTATTTCTTGAGAACCGCCCTGAATGAAGTACGCAAGTCACAGGGGCTGGAAGAGCTGGACGCTGCCCAGTTTTTAAAGCTGGTACGGAAAAAGATCGACCTGGTGCAGCTTGACAAATCGCTGCTCAACCGGGCTGTAAACGAAGGTTTTTCCGGCGGTGAGAAGAAGCGCAATGAAATTTTTCAGATGGCTGTTCTGGAGCCTAAACTGGCGATTTTGGATGAAACCGATTCCGGCCTGGATATCGACGCCCTGCGCATTGTGGCCAATGGGGTCAATTCCCTTAAAAGCAAGGATAACGCCACCATCGTTGTAACGCACTATCAGCGCCTGCTGGATTACATCGTTCCGGATGTGGTACATGTGCTTTTTAAGGGAAAAATAGTAAAATCAGGCGGCAAGGAACTGGCGCTGGAATTGGAATCTAAAGGTTACGACTGGTTAAAGTAAGGAGCGCATCCGATGCAAAATGAAATTAAACACTATCTTGACCAGTTTGAACGGTTTCATAACGGTTCTGCCGGCCAGGCCGTACATGCCCTGCGTAAAAAGGCGCTAAGGGAATTTGAACAAGAAGGTTTCCCCACAACGCGGCAGGAGGAATGGCGTTTTACCAATATCAGGCCCCTGGCTCAAACGCCTTTTATGGTGAGCGGCAGTGCACAACTGGAACAGGCGGAGATGGACACTTTTCTGTTTACCGACTGGCAAAAACCGCTCATCGTGATGGTAAACGGTCGCTTTGACAGGGCACTTTCCCGTAACTGGCAGGATATTCCCGGAGTGGACATAATTCCGCTGAAGCAGGTTCTTGATGAGGACAAAACCCTGTTTAATGCCTATCTGACAAAAATTGTACAGGATCATGAAACCGTCTTTTCACGCCTGAACAGCGCATTTATGCACGATGGCGTGTGTCTGCATATCAATAACATGGTACACGTTCAGGAAGAGATTCACATCGTTCATGTTATGAAGGGCGGAGAAAAACCGCTGGCTGCCTATCCGCGCAATCTGATCATTGCCGGAAAGGGTAGCGAGGCCTGCCTGATAGAAACCTTTCATTCCTCCGGTACCGGCGTAACATTTACGGATATGGTCAGCGAAGTTTTTGTGGGCGAAAACGCCCGTTTAAAACACTACCGCATTCAGAATGAGTCCGCGGAAGCCTTTCACGTCAGTAATACGGCGGTCAGTCAAAAAGACAACAGCAACTATAAGTCCGTCACCTTTACCTTTGGCGGCAGGCTGGTACGTAACAACATCAGCACGGCCCTGAACGGGCAGGGTATCGAGTCCACGCTTAACGGCCTTTACATGGGCGGTGACAAGCAGCTGATCGACAACCATACCTTTATAGATCACGCCAGGGCCCATTGTGACAGCCACGAGCTGTATAGGGGCATTTTGCGGGACAACGCCCGCGCCGTCTTCAGCGGAAAAATTCTTGTGCGTCCCGACGCCCAGAAAACAGACGCCAAACAGAGCAACAACTGTCTGCTGCTTTCCGATGAAGCGCGGGTAGATACAAAACCCCAGTTGGAGATATATGCCGATGATGTAAAATGTACCCACGGAGCCACGGTGGGGCAGTTGGATGAGGAAGCGGCCTTTTATCTGCGCGCCCGCGGCATCCCCCGGCATAAGGCCACCGGCATACTTACCTATGCTTTTGCCGAGGAGATAATTGCGGCTATAGAAGTGGCGGAAGTGCGCGACACCGTACACGCCCTGCTGGCCGACAGACTGGGTCACGAAATAGACTTTACCGAGGTTTAGGTTTGCCATGGATGAACAAAAAATCACCCGGGAACAAATTGTTGACGCCCTGAAGACTGTATACGATCCGGAAATACCGGTGGATATTTATGAGCTGGGCCTGATATATGATATAAAGATTAAGGATAAAAAGGTTTTTATCCTAATGACGCTGACCACGCCCAACTGTCCCTCGGCACAATCGCTGCCCATGGAGGTGAAGGATCGTGTTATCCGAGTGCCGGGCGTGGAAGATGTGGATGTGGAAATCGTATGGGATCCGCCCTGGGGTATGGAGATGATGTCCGAGGAGGCCCGCCTGGAACTGGGTTATTTTTAACGAATGGGCCAACTTAAAAGGGGATGCCGGTTATGATACGGGAAAAGGGGATAGTCTCTTCCATGGAGCTTTTGGATGTGGAAAAAATCCGCGCGGATTTTCCGGCTTTGCATCAACAGGTTCATGGCCGTCCGCTTGTCTATCTGGATAACGCGGCCACCACGCAAAAACCATTAGCCGTGCTGGAGGCCCTGCAAAACTATTACCGCAGGGATAACGCCAACGTTCATCGCGGACTGCACACCCTGGCGGAAAGGGCCACGGAAGGTTTTGAAAAAGCCCGGGAGACCGTTGCCCGTTTTATAAACGCGCCGCAAAGCCGTGAGGTTATATTTACCCGGGGTACAACGGAATCCCTGAATATGCTGGCCCATTCGTATGGCCACAGCTTCCTGAAGGATGATGACGAAGTTATCGTGAGTGAAATGGAACACCATAGCAACATCGTCCCCTGGTTCCTTTTGCGGGATCGTATAAAAATAAAGGTGCGATTCTGGCCGGTGGAAAAGGATGGGCGTCTGGGTTTGGAAAAGTTGCGAAAGTTGATAAGCCCCCGAACGCGGTTAATCTCCGTAAGTCATATGTCCAATGTGCTGGGTACACATAATCCGCTAAGGGAAATTGTGAAGATAGCCCATGAACATGGCATTCATGTAAGCGTGGACGGGGCCCAAAGCGTCCCCTCCATGCCGGTGGATGTCCGGGAGCTCGGTTGTGACTTTCTGGCTTTTTCCGCCCATAAAATGGGTGGCCCCACGGGAATAGGTGCTCTGTGGGGCAAGGCGGAACTGTTGAATAAAATGACCCCCTATATGGGTGGCGGCGAGATGATCGCCCATGTAACCACCTCCGGGGCGAGCTGGGCGGAAATTCCGCATAAATTCGAGGCGGGAACCCCCAATATCGCCGGCGCCATAGGCTTTGGGGCCGCCGTGCGTTATATTGAAGGGATAGGCATGTCCAAAATCCATGATTATGAACAGGCCCTTACCGCCGCCCTGCTGGAAAAAATGCACACCGTGGAAGGCCTGACGATATACGGGCCGTTGCAAAACCGCGGGCCGGCCGTCTCCTTTAAACTTGAAGGAGTGCATCCCTTCGATCTTACCCAGTTCCTGGATCAACTGGGCATCGCCATCCGCGTGGGGCACCATTGCGCCGAACCGCTTATGAACGCGCTTGGCGTTAGCGCCACTACCCGCGTTAGCCTCTATTACTATAATACCCCGGATGAAACCGACTATTTTGTGGACGCCCTTAAAAGGGCCCGGGACTTCTTCTAAGTACCTGTTCTTCCGATCTGTGTTATTATTGCCCACATCAAATCTATTTGATTGCTTGGGGGCGGAGGATTAAATTACACGGCTATATGAAGGATAATGAGACCCCCAGGCTTACTGTTTTAGAAAAAAGACATTTTCTGCATCTGCGCAGGCAATTTATGAAACCCGTTATTGGCGTGACCGGCTATCTGGGCAAGACCACGCTGATAGAGATGCTGACTACCGTTCTTTCCACACGCGGCAAGGTGCTGAAAACACCCCACGGCAAGGGAACCTGGAACAATAATCTGAAAACCCTTAAGCGGCTCTCCTCCGAATTCGACTACGCCATATTTGAGTTTGATTCCTACAGTGGCAGGAATTTTGCAGGTCTTTTAAGACTGATTAAACCCAATGTGGGGGTGGTGACCAATATTGGCGACGCCCATCTGAGTTATTTAAACGACGCCATGGCCCTGGCCTTGCAACGTTCGGCCATGGTTAAATACCTGGCCCGGGACGGGAAGGCCGTGCTGAACCACGATGATGACCTGAGCAATGCCCTGAGCCGTTTTATTACCAAAGCGCGGGTACAGCGCTTTGGTTTGAATCAGGCCGCGGATTTTTTCGCAACGGAAATGGAACAACTGGGCCCGGAAGGCCTCCGGTTCTTATTAAATATTGAAAGAGAGGTGCAACTTCCGCTTTACAGTGTTAGCGATGTATACGCTTTTCTGGCATCATGCGCCGTGTTGACGGGGCTCGATTTTACTATTGACGAGATTGTAAGCACATTGCAGCGTTCATTTAAAATGCCCAAGGGACGGGGCAACCTGGAACGGATAAATTCCTGTTTTTTGCTGGATGAAAGTTTTCATGGTTCCTCGCGTGCCGTTAGCAAGGCGGCCCGTTCCCTGATCAGCTTTAAGCCCCATGCCTCCCAGCTCATTTTTATTGTGGGTGACATGCATGGCACCGGGGTGAATGTGGAAGACCGCCATTTGAATATGGGACATTTTTTGGCGGCCTTACCCTTTGATCACATGATCACACTGGGGCACTATGCCCGCTATATCGGTGACGGAGCGCGACTGATACCCTCGCCTCAGAGAAAGGTGAAGCATGTGGAGGATGTAAACGCGCTTTTAAGATACCTTGAACAGATATTAAAACCCGGATCGGCCATCGCCGTTAAAGGCCTGGGCAATGTTGCCTTCCATAGAATACGAACAATAATTGAAAATTTTAAAGGATAAAACAGATGAAAAAACTCCATTTACTTTTTATGGCCGTCTGGGCGCTGATACTAATCGCTCAGGGGGCGACGGCTCAAAGCAGTGCCAAGGATAAGTTTTTTGCCGATTATGAAGTGATTGTAAACAAAATGCAGGCGGACAATGCGGAGGTGCTGTCTCCCGGGAATTACAAAAAGGCCATAGCGCTTTTTGAAGAAGCGAACAGGGCCTATGAGGAAAAGGAAAGTACGCGGGAGATAAGGGAAATGCTGGAAGAATCGGCCTCCTATGCCCGTAAGGCCGCGGAAGTGATAAAGCTGGCCCATGTTACCCTGGAAAGCGCCATAGAAGCCCGCGACGCGGCCATAGAGGCCGAAGCGGCCTTGTATGCCGCCAGGCTCTGGGAAGAAGCGGAAGACGTTTTTAGCCGGGCCACGGAGAACCTGGAGGATAATGACGTTGAGGATGCCAGGGAATATGGTGATGAGGCGGAACAGCTCTATCGCCAGGCGGAGCTGCTGGCCATAAAAAACGGCATCCTCGGCGAGGCACGGGACGCCATTGGCGTGGCCCGTGATTTAGATGCCGCGGAACTGGCCTATCATACCTTTTCGGACGCCCAAAATCTTTTGGCTCAAACAGAGAAACTTCTGGAGGGTAATCGCTATGCCCGGGAAGAGGCAATGGAAAAAGCGGAAAAAGCCGCTTACCAGGGGCGCCATGCCGCCTATCTGGCAAAAACCATTAAAAGCCTCTCTGAAAAGGAAGAGAACTGGGAAAAACTGATACTTAAGTTCGAAGAGATTCTGACGGAAATCGGCAGCCAGTTCAATTATGTCCCGGAGTTCGATCAGGGTTTTGACAGCAGCGTGAAAAATATATCCAATTATATTATGAAGCTGAAGGAGGAAAAGAAAAAGCTGATTGCCGAAAACGGCCGTCTGCGGGAAGAGCTAAACACCGTTAAGGAAAAAGAGGCCAGCTCCAGCGCGGAACTACAAAAAAAACTTGAACGCGAGGCGGCAATTGAAAAAATAAAAGGCTTTTTTAGCAATGAGGAAGCCCGCGTTATTTATGAAGGCGACAATATTACCATCCGTCTTAAGGGGCTTACCTTTCCTTCGGGACAATACATCATTCAGCCCGAATATTTTTCTCTGCTTACAAAAGTGCAAAAGGCCCTGCGCGTGTTTCCTGAAAGCCACTATACCGTGGAAGGGCATACCGATGCCCTGGGTAATGCCCGCAAAAACAAAGATTTAAGCGATCAAAGGGCCCGTTCCGTGCGTGAATATCTGATGGCCAACATGGATCTGGATGAAAACCAGATAAGCTCCATCGGCTATGGCGAGGAAAGACCCGTGGCGACCAATGAAACCCGGGAAGGACGGGCAAGCAATCGCCGGATCGACATCGTTATCCATCTGAATGAGGATTAAGCAGGCGGAGCGGCTCTCACATATTTTAGGAATAAACTATACTCCGCTTTAGATTTGACGAAAAACGAATAAACGGTTAAACTTTTAAACGCCACATGGCATGGCCAGGCGGATTTCGAATTCACATCAAATAAAGAAGGCTCTCGTTGAAAGGCATTGGATTAAGAGGACAACTAAAAATTGACGGCCGGGAATTCAGCATAACTACCGGAAATGACCCTCAAAAAAATGTAATTCGCAGCGAGGTGTTTGAATCCGGTAAGTACCTGTTTGGTAATGAGGATTTTTACAATATCCGGGAAGTGACCACCGATGACAAGCCGGACGAGGACTATCTGAAACAGGTTACCGAAAATACCCATAAAACAACGGTAAACGAAATAAAAGTCCTCTTTCGTATTTTTGAAAAAATTAAACAACTCCGGCAATATCTGCCTCATTACAGACTGGGCAAGGTGTTTTACACACGTAACTTTTTGCCCGAGGCCATGGACAATTTCAAACGGGTTGTGGAGCTGAACCCAAAATTCGTAAGAGGATACCAACGCCTGGGCCAGGCCTGTTTACAGGCCGGTCAACCGGAACAAGCCCTGGATGCCTTTAAAAAAGCCTATGCCCTTCATCCCGAGTATCCCGATATAAATAACGCTTTGGGCGTCACCTATACCGCTCTGAATAATCTGCAAATGGCTTCCCGTTTCTTTAAAGAAAGCCTGAAGTTAAAGGATGATTTTAAGGAAGCTAACTTTAATCTCGGCGTTGTGCTTTTCCTTTCCACCCTGGATGAAAAAAGCAAAGACGATCGTGTTATTATTCCCGCGCGGTTCATGCGTTCTTATAAGGAGATTAGCGAAGACCCAAGGTACGGTTCTAAAATGTGGGAGCTGCAGTTTGAACGTACCAATGACGCCCTGGATAGCGGAAAAAGGGATGTTGTGGTTGAGAAGGTGCTGGAACTGCAAAAAAAGATTCTATGTTTCGATGATTCCGGCGATGTGATGGACCTCTTTTTTCTTCAGTTTATGTATGGCGGTCAGGAGATCGATAACGACGGCATACAGCATTTTACCGAAATGATCAACGAAGAGGTGGAGCAACATCAAAACTATGCGGACTATTGGAATGAACTGGGCATCATTCATCTGATACAATGCCGGGAATATTTTTTAAAGGCCCTTTCCGAATTTGAAAAATCAAAAAAGAGCGACCCTAATTTTCAGGCCGCTCAAAAAAATACCCAGCTTTTGCAGCGAGGCAAAAAGGGGTTCCTTATTTTACTACGCGCTATTCTAAAATAAATCATCATGGCCGCATCCGTACTCGTCGTCGATAATGAAAAACGCATGTGCGCCCTTATTCAGGGCACGCTGGAAATGGAGCCGGATCTTTCGGTTCAAACCGCGTATTCCGGCGACCAGGCCCTGTCTCTCCTTAATTCTTCTGCTTTTGACATCGTGCTTACCGATCTAAAAATGAGCCCCATGGATGGCCTGACTCTGCTTAAAAAGATAAAGGAGGATTTCCCCGCCACGGATGTCTTGTTAATGACCGCCTATGCCTCTCAGGAAACCGCCGTGGAAGCCATGCAGTCCGGGGCGTTCGATTATCTGATTAAGCCTTTTAGCATGGATGAGCTGCTTTTGCGTATCCGGCGCATTCTGCGGCAACGTGCCCTGGAAAAGGAAAACGCCCGTCTCCGGGAAAAAGAGCTGCAAACCTCGGGGATGAGCGGCATCGTTGGCAAAAGCAAAAAAATGCGGCAGGTATTTGACATGATCCACCGGGTGGCTGAAAAAGAGGCCACGGTTCTTATCCGCGGAGAAAGCGGTACGGGGAAGGAGTTGATCGCCCGGGCCATCCACGCCCATTCGCCCCGAAAAGATAAGCCGTGGATTGCCATCAACTGCGCCGCTCTTCCCGAAACC
The DNA here is from genome assembly GCA_026991535.1 of Calditrichia bacterium. Taxonomy (GTDB): domain Bacteria; phylum Calditrichota; class Calditrichia; order Calditrichales; family J004; genus J004. The sequence continues at coordinate 15,483 of JALXBH010000131.1, forward strand.
CTTTTGGAAAGCGAACTTTTTGGCTACGAAAAGGGGGCCTTTACCGGAGCGGTAAGTGCCAAGCCCGGTTTATTTGAGCGGGCCAACGGCGGCACGCTGTTTCTTGATGAAATCGGCGATCTGCCCCTGAGCCTGCAGTCTAAGCTGTTGCGGGTTCTACAAAACAGGGAGGTAATCCATCTTGGGGGACATAAGCCCATTCCCATCGATGTCCGTCTGATCACGGCCACACATCAGAATCTGGAGGCCATGATTGAGAAACAGACATTTCGCGCGGATCTCTATTACCGTATCAACCTTTTTCCCATAAGTCTGCCCGCCTTGAGGGAACGCAAGGAAGATATTCCCGAACTGATCGAATTCATTATGCGCGACTATCCTGATAAAATCATGCATCCCCGGGCAAAGCTTAAACTGATGCAATACGATTTTCCCGGCAATATCCGTGAATTGAGGAACATTATAGAGCGCGCCGCCATCCTAAGCGAGAACATGATTGAGGATGTGGATTTGCCTGTCTCCACGGTTCCCCTGAACAGGGAGACGACATCGTCGGAAGGGGGGCAGGGACTGTTACCCAAGGAAGGGCTTGTTCTGGATGAGCATCTTGAGCAGCTTTTGCGCGAAGCGTTGCGCCGGGCGCCAAATAAGTCGGAAGCCGCCAGGCTGTTGGGCATCACCCGTCGCCGGCTCTATTCCATGATGGAAAAATTTAATATTGGTAAATAAATCTCAGGAAATTTTAAAACTATCCGCCCGTATTAAATCGCGTATAACCCACCAAAGCATTTCCGGCTTCTTTTTTATCATGGACAGGCCATAGGGTAAACAGGCCCGGCCATAGGGAATGTAAAACCGAACCGGTATGCCTTCCCCTCGGGCCATGCGCACGGTTTGCATGGGCAGTCCGTATAGCTGCTCCAACTCCCATGAATTTTCTTTTTCACGCACAATGCCCATACATCTTTTTAAAAGAGGAACATTATGCGTGGCCACGGCTATATGACGGGCCCGGCCCGAAAGGGCGCTCAACACATCGGTAAAGCCCTCTTCGGGGTCTTTAAGCGGATCGGCGGGGTCGGCCCATTCCCCCTTAACAATGCGCACGGGTATGCCCATTTCAATGACTTTTTCGGCGTCGCGCAGGCTGCGGTTCCAGCGGGCGGGCAGGGTATAGCTCAGATTTTTATAGTCGCTCAGTGTTTTTTCAAACAGAGAGAGGTTCCGATCCGCCGTATCGGGGCTCTGCGCGTCAAAATGGATGCGCAGTTTCCCTTTACGGGCCACGGAAACGATTTCATTCATTAACGATTCATCATAACCGATGGCGGGTGTTTTTATGGAAAGATAGCAATTCAGTTTATGGTGGATAATCTGTTCGGCGGCCTCAATATAGGCGTCGGCCACGATGCGGAAATCATCGCCTTTATTGTTCCAGGGACAAATGGTGGCGGAAAAGCCCAGGGGTTCGATCTTCCGGCAGGCTTCAATGGCCTCTTCCACGCGCGTTCCCACAATGTAGCCCATGGAAATCCGCTTAAAAATTTTATCTTTAATGCCCGCGGCCTTAGTTACCGTTTCCATATTCCGCCAATATTTTATTCTTTATGTAATATGCGGAGTCCAGGGCAAAACCTTTTAAGCCCCGCGCGGAAAAGGGATAGATTAACGGTGACTTATAACGTCGCACCTTGTCGGTCCAAACATGCATCCACTTCGCGTCCCATCCCAGAAATTCAAAACTGCTTAGTTTCTCTTTAAAGGCATATTCAATGGCCCCGTGCATAAGCAAAACACCCGGTGAGCAGCGGGCATACTCTTCGTCATACCCTATTTTAAATACCCAAAACCGTTGCGCCTCCCGAAGACCTAAAAGCACGGCAATCACCGTGTTGTCAATGGTCAATGTACCCACGCGCAGTGTCCCTTTGCGCGCGGCCTTTTGGCTGTATATCATATAAAACCGCGCCAGATCCCGGCGATGTAAAAGGGAGCTGCCATTGCGTCCCTTCCAGTTGGCCGCTTCCACGCGGAAGACATCCTCAAGCAGGGGCTCCACATCCTTTTCCGCAACGTCATGTATGCGGATGGCTACTACGCCCAGTTTCTCGGCTCGTCTCCGGGCCCGCCGCATATCGGATTTCCGTCGGGATGAAAGACTCTGCTCAAAGGTCTCCCAGTCACTGTCGACAGGTATCCAGGGGCAACCGCCTCCTTCCCGAAGGGAGTGCAGGGAATGATAGTGAAAAACCTGCTGGATAAGCGACAGCTCCTCGGATTCCTTTGGGAGGCGTCTCAGGGAAATGGGCAATCCCTGTTTTAGCAGGCTCTGTAAAAGCTTTTGGAGGGCTTCCCGGTCTTTGTATAAAAGTCCGCCCGGTTCACCCAGGGCGGGTGTGCCCAATATCTCCAGCTTGCGGAATCCGTTCTCTTCATGAATAAACAGGGGAGCGATGGCTGTTATCACGCCGTCATCTTCTTCCGCCAGAACAAACAGTTCCTCCTCGCGACAAAAGGCCCGGGCACAGGAACTCATCCAATCCCAGCCGATCAGCGGATTGTTCATGTTCGTTTCAAGTTCAAGCCAGCTGTCCTTTAGTTCCTCAAGTTCCCTGAGTTTTTTTACAATACGCATGGGGAAATTCCGTAATTTTCTTTATTCTTTCCGGTTCAGAAACAACCTTCGGCATCCGTGGCGGATCAAATTAAAGCCACGCATTAAATGGTTATTTTATACACAAAAAAAAGAGGCCGCATACATATTATGGGAAAAGGTTTGTTATTCCCTTAAAAATTCCTTGAGAACCCGGCCGATGGCTGTGTTGTCCATATATTTCCCACGCACGGAATCCACACCCGCAATATAGGCAAGAAACCGGGAACTGCCGGTTCCCCGGGCGAAAAAAGGAATCAGGCTGTTGCTATGGTAATCCGAGTGGAACTCCATGCCGGGAAGCTTCCCCCGGCCCTTGTTCCGTACAGGCTTCCATGTCATGCGTCCACCTCTTTTCATACCCGGACCGGATAACAAACCCGTCTCATGATCCCCGGTGACGATAAGCAGGTTCTTTTGCCATCCGCCATGGGTCTCAATCCAATGTATCACCACGCTCACGGCCTTGTTGAAGGCTATTTCCTCTTCGATCAGCCTTCCGGGGCGGTTGGCATGTCCCGCCCAATCCACCGCTCCGCCCTCAATCATCAAATAAAAACCGCTGTGGTTGTTGTTTAAAACATTGAGGGCCGCCAGGCTCATTTCGCTCAATGTGGGCACGTTTTCGTTAAAAGGGACCACAAAGGGGTCGGCATTCGCATCGCCCGGGCGCTCTTCCTGTAAGGTAGTGCCGGCAAGTGGTACGGCCAACACTCTTTTGATATCGCCCCTGGCGGCCAAACCGCGGATATCCCCGCGTTTTTCGACGAGAGTCCAGGGATCATTCATTCCGTCGCCATCGGCGTCGGCGCCCGCGTGGCCTGTAAGTACCTTCTCCCAGGTTTCCCTGCCGCCCACCTTATCATAAACCGCGGTCTCTCTTTTCTTGCCCCCGGCGTCATAATCCGGATGTCCGGCGCCCATAATCACTTCCAAAGGACTTTCCAAAATCATTTCCCTGGCGATTTGGGCATAGTTTTTTCTGGATATATTATGAGCGGAAAAAGCGGCGGGTGTGGCATGGCTAAGCGGTACGGTGGTGACCACCCCGGTGGCCTTGCCCAGGCTGTCGGCAATTTCCAGAATGTTTTTAAGCGGTTTTTTGTTTACATCCACGCCTATGGCGCCATTATAGGTTTTATGTCCGGTGGCCATAGCGGTTGCGGCGGCGGCGGAATCCGTGGGCTTACGCAAAATATAGTCCATGCTTTGCCAGGCGGAGTCCGAAAGATAATCACCCCCCGTGGAAAAGGTGCTCATGGCCAGCTTGACGGCGAAGCTGTCGTAAGGTTGCTTCCCCAGCTCTCCATATTGGTAGTAAGAGGCCGCTTCGATCTGCGAAAAGCCGCAGCCGTCGGCAATCATAATGATAACATTTTGCGGCGAAGGGGATTGAAGGGAGGAAATTTCCTTTACGGATGGCGTATGTT
>JALXBH010000132.1 GCA_026991535.1 Calditrichia bacterium
CCCTTTAAGAGCAGCATTGTTTGTCAAACCATTCCAGTGCCTTCAGGTGCGCCTTGTGAATGGGGTAGCTTTCCAGTTCATAACGTTTCAGCCAACGGCCATTCCCCTTGTCCCGCGCGCTTTCCTTATGCTCCCGCAACCAAAGCACGCGATATTTCAGGTCGATGTGCGAATAGATATGACGCATCGGTGGGGATATCTTTTTCAGGACAGACCGCTTAAAAATGATTTCCTCAAGCTCCTCCGGTTTTTCCAGCTCTTTTTCCGAAACAGCCCTGACCGGGAAGCCCCACATACCGGCCAGCAGGCCTTCGTCGCTTCTTTGTTGCAGCAACAGACGGTTATCCCTTTCCCGGATCATGACCAGATGATATTGTTTAAGTTTTGGGGACGGCGGTGATTTGTAGGGGATGTGTCCGGTTTTGCCTTCGGCGCGGGCCCGGCAATAAAAACGAATGGGGCAGGCCCCGCAACGGGGGGCGCGCGGCGTGCAGAGCAGCGCGCCCAGCTCCATCATCGCCTCGTTAAAGTCGCCGGGATATTTCCGGCTGATCAGCAGATCGGCAACATGCTGTATTCTTTTTTGGGTGTCTGTCCGGCGTATATCATCTTCCAGGGCCAGTAGGCGGGTAATGACGCGGCTCACGTTGCCATCCACCACCGCAAGCACCCGGTTATAGGCCTGAGAAAGAATGGCCGCCGCCGTATAGGGCCCGATGCCCGGCAGTTTCAGGGCCTGTTTATATTCACGCGGAAAGCGGCCATGATATTCTTTGACCAAAATCCCGGCCGCTTTGTGCATATTGCGGGCCCGGGCGTAATAACCCAGGCCTTGCCACAGTTTGAGCACCTCCTGCAAATCCGCCGCCGCCAGGGCGCTTACATGGGGGAAACGGCGGATAAAGGCCCGGTAATAGGGCAAACCCTGTTCCACGGTAGTTTGTTGTAAAATGATCTCGGCCAGATAGATGGGATACCAGTCCTTTTGCCCGCGCCAGGGCAGACTCCGTTTATTGGCCCGGAACCATCCCAGCAGTTTACGGCGGAAACGACCGGTTTGCGGGGCGCTAAGCATGGAGTGTTGGTTCATCTACAGACGGCTCAGGGTGTTGTCGAACCATTTGCTGGTATGGGAACGCACCATCTGCACCAGACAGATACGGGCAATGAACGGTTCCGGATTCTGCAGTGAATTTTCATAAAGATTGATGAGCCCGTTACTGTATTTATCGAGGTAGATACTGTCAATCTGCGTGGGGTCGCCAAGTACGATCAGCTTGGTGTTTTCCCCCAGGCGTGTTCCGAGGGTACGCATCTGAAAGGGGTTGGCATTTTGGGCTTCGTCAAAAATAACAAAGGAGTTGGCCAGGTCGGCGCCACGCACATCAGCCAGGTTGATCAGCTCGATCACTCCGGAATCCAACAGTTTCTTATAACTCTCCTCGGAGTCGATTTCGTTGGTAAACTGGCGCAGCTTTTCGATGAAGGGCCGCATACGGGGGATCAGCTTACGCTTGACCGATCCCGGCAGGAAACCGATATCCTCTCCCAGCCTGCTTTTGGTAACGATCGGTTTAATCAGTTTGATGGAGTCGTATTTTCTTTCCTGAAAGACCTTCTCCAGGGCGGCGGCCATGGCGATATGGGTTTTCCCCGTTCCGGCCCGGCCGATAATGATCTGGATGCGGATATCGTCATCCATGGCCTGATTCATGCACACCGCCTGTTCAAAATTATGTTGCCAGGTCTCCTCATCCAACACCTTGGGATAGGTATCCATCACCTTGGTGGAAAAATAGTCGAAATAGCGGATTTTGTCTTTTTTGCGCAGACCCATGCCAAAAAGCTGGCCGGCCGGGTCAAACAGGGCCACGCCTTCATTCTCGGCCAGTTGCCAGCGGCGTCGGTAGTTAAAGCTCCAGTTGGAAGAGTGCTTGCCCTTGAAAATGGCGTTGATATCGTCTTCTTCCAGCCGGATTTGCTTGATGGGCTGGAAAAAACTGGAAAGATACTCCTCGGAAATTTTATCATGGCGGTAATCCTCGGCCGCGATCCCCAGGGCCCGGCATTTTACGCGCAGATTCCTGTCCTTGGTAACCATTACAAACTTTGTTTGCCTAAACCTCTCCTGCAAGCCCATAAGCTGGGCGATCATGGCGTTATCCTTGTAGCTGAGCGACAGTTCCGACGGAAAATTTTTTGAAAGCTGACCGGAAACAAAGGCCAGATAACCGTCCTTGCCGTTGGGGATATGCAGAGCGTTGATTTTTTCATCCGCCCGGTCCAACAATTGTTCCAGCTTTTGGCTGATATCCCGGGCATTGTAACCGATGCCGGGATCGTTTTTCTTATTGTCGATCTCTTCCAGCGCCAGCAGGGATATCAGAACGATATGCTCATCAAAACGAAAGATGCTGGCCGGATCATGCAACAGCACATTGGTATCCAACACGTAACCGATTCGATCTTTAAAATCTTCCAGAAAAGAAAGATCACCGGAATTTATCATACGGGGCTCCATCATTTTTCTTGTAATATAAACGGCCTTCTGTTAAAATGCAGTTCAAAGTACAGGGCAAAGGCTACAAAACGCAACAATGAACCAAAAGGAGCGTAGTCTTACAGGTACAAAAAGGGGGAAACGCCATGAAAAAGATATATTTACCCTGGCTAATTCTTTTGGCCGGTCTTTTGTTTGCCGTTCAGGCCGATGACGGAATCAAACAGAAAATTAAAAAAATACAAATGAACATCAACGCCGATAATTATCTTTTGTTTGAAGAGGGCAACCTGGTGATCTGTTCGCGGGAGAATGACAGCTATCTGATGGAAGTAGACGAGGAGGGCAACCTCTATCTGAGCGCCAAAAAGGTGGATATTTCCTCTGAAGAGCAGGAATACCTGCGTGGATATTATAATAAAATGTACGAGATTTACGACCTGCGCAACAGTATGGGCAGCAAGGGCGTGCGTGTGGGGCTGGCCGGCGCCCGTCTGGCGGCAAAGGCTGTGGGACATGCCGTGGAGTATGTTTTTTCCGGCTTTGACGAAGAGGTGGAAAAAAAGATGGAATGTGAGCTTGAACAGGAAGCGGAAAAGCTGGAAGAGTCGGCCAACGGTCTTGAAGGGCAGGGCGAACGGCTCCGGGAGTTGGTGGAAGAGACCAGGCGTTTTGTACGGAAGGAACTGTTGCCGGCCGTGCCTGAAATCCGAGGAGTTAACCTGGAACTGGACCCGGACAGCATGCCCCGGGTTAATATTTCCATTGATAACGATGAGTGAGTGGACAAGAATCACGCCTCCTTTTTTGTTTAATTATAACGATCGTTAACAGGGCGGATAAGAGCCCCAATACTACAACTTCATGGATAGTTTTCACAGAAAATATATGTCCCGGGCCGTTTTTCTGGCGCGCAAGGGCAGGGGAAGGGTAAGTCCCAATCCTCTGGTGGGGGCTGTTGTCGTTAAAAACGGCCGGATTGTAGGCGAGGGCTGGCATGCCCGGTACGGTGGCCCCCATGCCGAGCCCAATGCCCTGACCCTGGCAGGGAAAGAGGCACGGGGCGCAACAATGTATGTTACCCTGGAGCCCTGCTCATTTCATGGTAAAACACCGGCCTGTGCGCCTTTGCTGCTCCGGGCCGGATTGAAGGAGGTGTTTGTGGCCATGCAGGACCCCAATCCCAGGGTGGCCGGGGCCGGTATTCGCCTGTTGGAAGAAAAGGGCCTCCGGGTTCACCTGGGGCTTATGGAGGAAGAATGCCGTCTGCTTAATCAGCCCTTTATAAAAGCGATGCGCCATGGCCTGCCCTATCTTATGCTAAAAAGCGCCCAAACCCTGGATGGCTTTGTGGCCAGGGATGACGGCGCCAGCCGCTGGATAACCGGAGAGGCTGCCCGCAAAAAAGTACACCGTTTCCGTTCTGAATATGACGCCGTTATGGTGGGTATCGGCACGGTGCTGGCCGACAACCCCCGTCTGGATGTGCGTCTGTCAAAAGGACGCTCTCCGGCGCGTATTATTGTGGACAGCGGTCAAAATCTGCATAGGGAGCTTTATCTTGTACAAACCGCCTCAAGGCTGTCTACCTATTATTTAAGTCCGCCCGCAAGCCTGAGCGCGCAGGATGAGCTTATCCGGCAGTACAGGCTGATTGCCGTAGAGTTGGAAAATTCAAAAAAGGGCTGGGAAAAGGCTTTGCGCTATCTTTTAGGGCAGGGCGTGCAAAGCATTATGGTGGAAGGCGGCCCCTCCCTGCAAAGTAAGCTGATTGAATATGACCTGGCTGACAGGCTGGAATTGTTTTACGCGGCCAAAACCCTTGGAACGGGACGCAAGATGCTAACGCTGCCGGCGGCCGGCTTGAAAGCATCTCCCTTTGTTTCTTTTAAATGGACAAAACAGGGCGATGATATGTTATTTAGCGGTATCATAAAGGAATATTGATATGTTTACAGGCTTGGTGGAGGAAACCGGCAGGATAGCCGCTGTCCGTTCGTATGACGGGTATCACCGCCTGACCATAGAGGCGGATACGGTTTTACAGGGAACCCGGGTTGATGATTCCATCGCCGTGGACGGTGTGTGCCTGACGGTGGTGAAGCTGGAGAAAGGTCGTTTTTACGCGGATGTGGTACGGGAAACCTGGCAAAAAACGACGGTTTCGGGCTGGCGTTCCGGCCGACGGGTTAATCTGGAACGGGCCTTGCGCATGGGGGAGCGGCTGGGCGGGCATGTGATGCAGGGTCACGTGGATGGAACCGGAGATATCCGGTCGATTGAAAAATTAGGTTCCAACCATATTATCTTTGTAAATTTGTCGCGGCCCTTGTTGAAGTACATGGCGGCAAAAGGCAGTGTGGGGATAAACGGCGTCAGTCTGACCATTGCCGAAAAAACAGGCACGGGCATAGCCGTTTCACTAATCCCACATACCCTGGAGCAAACCACCTTGTCATCCCTGCACGTGGGGGATGCGGTAAATGTCGAAATCGATATAATGGCCAAGCAAATAGTGACCTATCTGGAATCCTTTTTGGAGCAGGGCGGTTTAACCGCGGAAAAAATTAAGAAACTGGGTTTTGACAATGTCTGATCACATCCATACCATCGAAGAGGCCGTCGAGGATATCCGCAAGGGGGGCATGGTGGTCGTTGTCGATGATCCGCATCGTGAGAATGAGGGTGATATCATCCAGGCGGCGGAAAGTGCCACCGCGGAATCGGTCAACTTTATGGCCCGGCATGCCCGGGGGCTGATGTGCGCGGCCATCAGCGGGGATGTGGCCAAACGTCTGAACCTGGAACCCATGGTACATGATCATACCAATACTTCCCTGCATAAAACCAATTTTACGGTAAGCGTGGACGCGGCAAAAAACACCACCACGGGTATCTCGGCGGCAGACAGGGCCTATACCCTGCAAACCCTGGCCAATCCCGACGCGCGTCCCGAAGACCTTTCCCGTCCCGGCCATATTTTCCCCATCACCGCCAGGGAAGGGGGCGTTTTACGGCGTACCGGACATACCGAGGCGGGTGTGGATTTATGCCGGCTGGCCGGAATGAAGCCGGTTGCGGTTATGTGTGAGATTATGGATGATGACGGTACCATGGCCCGCCTGCCGCGTCTGCAGGACTTTGCCCGTGAACATGGCCTGAAAATCGTCACCATCGCCGATCTTATCGCCTATCGCCGAGCCCATGAAAAGTATATGAAATGCGTGGCCCGGGCAAAAATGCCCACGGAATACGGTGACTATGATTTTTATCTGTATGAGGATGAGATCAGTGGTGAGACCCATGTGGCCCTGGTTATGGGAGATGTTACCGACGGCCGGCCGGTGTTGGTGCGCGTGCACAGCAAATGCCTGACCGGCGATGTGTTTCACTCCAGCCGTTGTGATTGCGGAGACCAAAAGGATTTTGCCCTTAGGAAAATTGCCGAAGAGGGCCGCGGGGTGTTTGTATACCTCAATCAGGAAGGGCGCGGCATTGGCATAAAGCATAAAATTCTGGCATATGAGCTTCAGGAAAAAGGTTTAGATACGGTGGAGGCCAATGAGCGGCTCGGGTTTAAGGCCGATCTGCGGGACTATGGCGCGGGGGCACAAATATTATGCGATCTGGGGATACAAAAAATCAATTTGATAACCAATAATCCAAAAAAACTTATCGGATTAAAAGGGTTCAACCTAGAAGTTACCGGGCGGGTACCGGTGGAGATACCCCCCAAAAAGCAGAACCGTTTTTATCTGGAAACCAAGCGTGACAAAATGGGCCATCTTTTGACCCTGGGAGAAGAAAATGAAACAACTTGAGGGACAGTTTTCGGCAAAAGGGCTAAAGGTCGCCGTGGTTGTCAGCCGTTTTAACAGCTTTATTACCAAAGAACTGCTCAACGGGGCACTGGACTGCTGGCGCCGCCATGAAGGGGACGAGGAAGATTTTACCGCTGTGTGGGTACCCGGCGCCTTTGAGCTGGCCCCGACGGCCAAAAAAGCAGCGGCCAGTGGCCGCTATGATGCCGTCGTCTGCCTGGGAGCAGTTATCCGGGGTGCCACCAGCCATTTCGATTTTGTGGCCGGGCAGGCCGCCAAGGGAATCGCCCAGTTGGCCATGGACAGCTCTATCCCTGTCATTTTCGGGGTGCTGACCACCGACTCTATTGAACAAGCCATGGAGCGCGCCGGTACCAAGGCCGGGAACAAAGGCTGGGACGCCATGTTAAGTGCGGTGGAGATGTGCCGTGTTTACAACCAACTAACATAAGTAAATCAAAAAGAAGATGATGAACACCATGACGCCCACTAATGAAGAGTATTGTCTGGGGATGCTGCCGAAAGTGTCCCGCACCTTTGCGCCCACCATCCGCATGCTGCCGGCCGCGCTGGAACTACCGGTTACGGTGGCCTATCTGATGTGCCGTATTGCCGATACCATTGAGGACAGCGAACACATCCCCCTCAGGGAGAAACAGGCCATTCTGGATACTTATGTACGCCTGGTACGCGGGGAGCAGTCCGCCCTGGAACAGTTTTTACGGAGGATAGAAGTTTTGCCGCGCAACAGCGCCGATGATGAACTTACCCATGATGTGGGGCGTGTCATGCAGGTTTTTAACGGATTCTCACCCGTCTTGCGCAAACATATTATTTTCTGGGTGGTGGAGATGTCCATGGGTATGCAAAAATACGCCCAGGATAAAAAGACCCGTGCCTTTACCTTTTTGCGTTCGATGAAGGAACTGGACGAATATATGTATTATGTGGCCGGTACCGTCGGCTATCTGCTTACGGCGCTCTTTTCCTTTTATTCCAAAAAGATCACCCCGGCCATACGTCAAAAGCTGGAACCGCTGGCGGAGTCCTTTGGTAAAGGGCTGCAAATGGTCAACATCATCCGCGATATGGCCACGGATTTGCGCCGGGGACAATCCTACATTCCCGACGAACTTTTGGAAAAATATAAGCTGGACAGAAAAACAATTTTTGACGCGGAAAATGCCGACAGAGCGGAACAGCTTTTTAACGAGCTGATTCAGAAAGCGGTTAATCATCTGGATATGGCCCTGGATTATATCCTGCTGATTCCCAAGGAAGAAAAAAAGATCCGCCTGTTTTGCATGTTGCCGGTTTTTTGGGCCATGCGCACCCTGCAAAAAATACAGGAAAACACTCTGGCCCTGCTGGGGCATGAAAAGGTTAAAATTCCGCGCAAGATGATCCGCCGGGAGTATGTTATGGCCATGTTCAATGCCTACTCCAACCGTTTGACACGGCGGCATTATATGAATATTAAAAGGCAGATACTGCCCGCCTTGGCGGCGGAAGCTTAATCGTTTAATGTCTTGTGGCTGCCGTCGCAAAAGGGGCCGTTGCCGGTCTGTTTGCAGCCACACAGCCAAACCGTGCCGCTTTTTTCGTATTTCCCCGTGACGGGTTTAAAATCCGTTCCCTTATGGCTTCCGTCGCAATACGGCTGCCTGGCGGAAAGCCCGCATGAACACCAGGCATACTTTTGTCCCTCTTGTGCTTCAATGGCAAAAGGGGCTTTTTGGGCAATATGAGCTTTATCCAATTGTAAACTCCCAATAAACCGTTTGATGATTTCTGATGATTAAAAATAATGCGTTGATTTCTTATCTGCAAACCTTAAAGGGGCTTGATTTGTCCTCTTTTCTGGCGGCCCCTCCGGAGCCGCGCACGATCCGTTTAAACCGCCTGCGTCTGGAAGACCCCGGAGAACTGCTCAGCCGTTACCGGGAACAGGGCTTTGCCTTTGAACCCCTGCCCTATACCGGGGAGGGGTTCCTGCTGCATCAGGCTCCCTACTCCCTGGGCCGTACCATGGATTTCTTTAGCGGTAAGCTTACTTTTCAGGGGGCCTCTTCGCAATTGCCGGCACTGGCTTTGGACCCCGGACCCGGGGAACGTGTCCTGGATATGGCCGCATCGCCCGGCTCCAAGTCCACCCAGATGGCCGCGCTGATGGAAAACCGCGGGCAACTGGTTATCAATGATGTCAACCGTGACCGTCTGCAGGCCCTGAACGCCAATGTTTTGCGTCAGGGAGTGATGAACGCCGCCGTCTATAATTTGCCCGGCGAGCGTCTTGGCCGGCTGATGCCGGAATATTTTGATGCTGTTTTGCTGGATACGCCCTGCAGCGGTTTGGGCACGCTTTCCACCCATCCCGAGATATGGGGCTGGTGGGCGCCCGAGCGCCTGCACAAGCTGATCCATGTACAGCGTCAGTTGATGGTTTCGGCCATAAAAAGCCTTAAACCGGGCGGACGGCTGGTCTATTCCACCTGCTCCGTGGCTCCGGAAGAAAACGAAGCTATCATCGACTGGGCCCTGAAGCATTATCCCCTGGAACTGGAAGGCATAGAGCATGTGGGTATGGAGATGTTTGATCCGGGCTGGCGCCTGGAGGGGCAAGCCGTATTGGAGCGTTGCAGGCGGGTTTGGCCCCATAAGCATAACATGGAGGGTTTTTTCGTGGCCCGCCTGAGGAAGACGGACCGTTATTATAATCACCATGACGCCCCTCCGCAATACAATCTATCCTTTGTTCCCCATAATGATCCGCGGGTGGCGGATGTGCTGGCCGCTATCAGCGAGGCCTGGGGTATCGACCCGCTCTTTTGGCGTGATAAGCGGTTCCGGCGTACCAGCAAGCGTCTGTGGGTGAGCAGCGCCGGGGAGAGTTATCTGCCGGAGGAACGTTTTATGAGCGGCGGTCTTTTTTTTGGTGTGGAACGCCGCCCCGTCTGGAAGCTGACCCATCATGCCATTCAGACATTGGGCCACCGAATAACCCGGCGCCGCATCCGTCTGAGCGACAATGATTTCAAAACTCTGGCAAAAGAAGGGCGGGTGTATGAAAAAAGCCTGCCCCGGGGTTATTATGCCCTGGAGTTTAAGGGGCAGCCGGTGATGGCCGTGTTTAAGGAAGAGGGCTATCTGCGTGTGCGCCTGCCGCAGGAACTGGACGTGTAAGGCCTGCAATTTAAAAAAATTAAGGGGGACGATTGAAGAAGAAGAATCTGTTTTATTTTATGACACTTGGGGCGATGATATTTTTATACGGCTGCCTGGCCCGGCCGGTGATAAAAAAAACGGATGACGCCCTTCACCGTTTGCAGAACGAGGAGATCAAACAACAGGTTGTGCAAAAGGCCCAAACGGGTGACTGGTTGGTTATACGCGGCTATCACGGCGTGGATAACCTGGTGGCCAACGCCACGGGCATTCCCCTGAGCCATGTGGCTATTTACAATGCCGACAGTTTGGAAGTGATCGAAGCGGAAGGCAAGGGTGTTCATCGGGCCTCTCTGGAAGATTTTGTCGATAAGGCCTATCGTCTGTTGATTATCCGTCCCCGCTGGCGGAGTGCGGAAAATGGCGTTTCCGCCTGGGAACAAGCCCGCAGACTGGTGGGGCGGGATTATGATTTTCTGGGAACCGTGGGTTTTAACTATCCCAGCCGTTATTATTGCAGCGAACTGGCCGTTTCCATTTACCGGCCCTGGTACAGGGGCAATGAAAAGTTTCCAACCGTGATAAAACCGGGCGAGCTGTTTCTCTATGGCCGGATTATTTATGATTCGCTGCCCCGGGATGAAAAGTAGTTCCCTTGTGACTATGGCGCGCTTCCCGAAAAGACTCAGGGAACGGCCAACCCCGAATAGAGGTGAGTCGGATATGGTCAGTCATCCCCCGGATGATGGCAGGGCAGACAACACTTTTTCCTTGACAAAACCATGCGCTTGCTTGATAGGCAAAACAGATTGAGAATGTAAAGAAATCCTCTTATATTTTTAAAACGATATGTTTTTACCCGGGCATATGATAGTTAAAAATAGTTAAATCCGTCCCTTAACAAACGACGGATATATACTACTGGCATCGTGACAATAACTTGTAATGTATGAGTGCCTGCCAACAAGAAACAGCTACTCTGTCTGGCTTAAACCATTGTGCCCGGATTGTTTACAGTTACAGGATAAGTTATTTTTTTGCGGTAAAGTCAATGAAAAATCTTCTTTTTTAACTGTGCTATTTCTTCCGTTTTTATGCTTTCCGCAAAGTCGTTTTCTCGATCAGAATATGAGCGGCTTTTCACTGTTTGCCGATTATTACGCATTCAATTCGGAAAATTCACTTGGAACGTCTCTGGGCTATTCGCTGGAGGGTCGGTATGATTTTGGTTTATCCGTATCCAGGATATCCAGGGAAAATTTTTTGTCGAATAAAAATGAATTTATGCCGTATGTTGGCTTTCATTTTCTTCGTGATCGCCCGGTTTCCATGGCGATTACGGTTGCTTACATCCAGGCAACCTTTGATGGAAGTTCGTCCCGATACAGTGAAACATTTGAAAAGGGATATCGGCTTACAGGGAAAATTTATGGGGACTTTACACTATTTGAAGGCGTTATGCTTTTACCCATGATTAATTATTCATTTGGCAGCTCTACGGTAAAATATAACGAATCAGGTCCTTTGTCCCCAAGGGATACCGAGCTGGCAACTGTTGGTCTGGATTTATCTGTAATTTTCCTTTTTAAATCAAATTCAAAGATCATATTTACGCCCAGAATTATTTACCAAAAAGAAGATACAGCCTTTGGCTTAAATATTGGTTACGTTATACCTGTGCTGTAAAAAAAGGTTAACAATGATTTGTATGATTTTATGATGGACTATGATTGGGAAGGATGTAGTCAAAAAATCAATTAATCATTTCCATCATGGATTGAATTAAAAAAGAAGCTGGATTTCAGATTATTATTGGCAGCAAAAATTTAAACAATGATTTGTATGATTTTATGACGGACTATGATTGGGAAGGACGTAATCAAAAAATCATATAAATCAGTTCCATCATGGTTTAAAATGAGCAGCATTAAAGAAGAATACAAATATTCTGCATTGACTTCTAAAATTATCGGCTGTGCCATGAAGGTACATTCTACTTTAGGCAACGGTTTTCAGGAAGTAATATACCAGCGCGCCCTGGCGATTGAGATGAGAAAACAGGGTCTTGATTTTGTGCGTGAAATGGAAATGCCCATTTATTACGATGGTCAACAAATTGGTAAGCGACGAGTGGATTTTTTTGTTGAAGATAAAATCATGGTGGAATTGAAGGCGGTAATAAATTTACAAGACGTTCATTTAGCTCAAGCAATTAATTATTTAGAAGCGTATAAAATGGAAGTTGGCCTGCTGATCAATTTTGGTAGCAAAAGCTTACAGTTTAAAAGAGTACACAACAGGGTTTGAACAATGATTTGTATGATTTTATGATGGACTATGATTGGGAAGGTTATAATCAAGAAATCAATTAGTCCAAACCATCATGGATTGAAATAAAAAGAAGTTGAGTTCCCGAACATTATTAGCTGCAAAAGTATTAACAACGATTTGCATGATTCTATGATGGACTATGATTGAGAAGGACGTAATCAAAAAATCAATTAATCACTTCCATCATGGTTTAAAATGATAAGCGGCATTAAAGAAGAATACAAAAGATGTTGAGCTGGCTGTTGCCAACATTGATATTGACTGGAGTTTGATACTCAAAGCAGGGTTCCGGATATAAAACTCAACCCGTATAAGGTCTGCTTATAATTGAGGCTTATTCAGACAAACTGTTGTAAATGGCTATGAAAGGATTGTTATGAAGATGTTTAAAGTTATCGGTATTTTTCTTTTAATTTCATATATCGCTTTTTCATGGTATCGCTTTGTCGAGTTGAAAACTTCATTGGAAATTGAAAGAACGGAAAAAGATAATTTATATGGATATATACAAGAATTATCTTTTATCATGGAAAAGGCACATTTGCAAAAAAAAGATGTCTACAAGGCTATACAGGATTTTACGGATATGCGCCATAAAGAGCTGGACAAGGACGGTTTGGAATACACGAGCACTCCCAGGGAATATAATGAAAAAGCCCGGTTGATTTATGGATATCACACGGAACTTGAGTTTCGTTTTGACGAAACAGGGAAAGTAAAAAAAATAGTTTATCCTAAATTTGAGGCTCATTCTTTTAGAATAAATTAAATTTGCCGTCTTAATCACATAATTGATGTTGCCTCTGTGGAGCCACCAACGGTAAAGGTACTAAAAGTCTGACAACCCCACAAAAACGGCGGCAACAAGCGTATGGCCGCATCATACTATCGTCCGGTTGATTATGCGAGAGGTTACTCTCCGCGGTTTCCTCCCCGGAATTTATCGGCACACATCCCCAAAACGAGCTGATCCCCGGGCCGCCGTGAGCCTGGCGCGGAGATACCGCCTTGGGGGCTAAGGGCGCGGCTTGTTGGGGGGGAGGCGTTTAAAATTTGACCGATGTCACTCTTCATGGTAAATTTGCTGGTTTTAACATTGTACCATAGAAATGACAACTCTTACTGTGACTCAAGAAATATCCCGAAAAAAAGTGTGGCTCATGTTCGATCGTATCGCCCATCGCTACGATCTGCTCAACCGGCTTCTTTCCATGCGCCAGGATGTGGCCTGGCGAAAAAAACTGGCCCGTCATCTGCCGGATTACCGGCCCCTCTATCTGCTGGACCTGGCCACCGGCACCGGTGATGTGGCCATTACCCTGATGCGGCACGGTTCCGAGATAACCCGGGCCTTAGGTGTGGATATGTCCGAAAAAATGCTGGACGAAGGGCGCCAAAAACTGAAAAAACTACAGTTGACGGATGCCATCCGCCTGCAAACCGGCGACGCCACGGCCCTGGACCTCCCTGACAATACCTTTGATGTAACCACCATTGCCTTTGGCATCCGTAATGTGATGGACCCGTCCGTTTCACTAAGGGAGATGATACGGGTGCTTAAACCGGGAGGGCGCTCGCTGATTCTGGAATTTTCCCTGCCGGAGAATGTCCTGATGCGTAGGCTTTATCTGTTTTACTTCCGACATGTTTTACCCAAAATCGGCGCCCTGATCTCCGGCGACAGCTATGCCTATAATTATCTCAATCAAACCGTGGAAACCTTCCCCTACGGAGATGCTTTTTGCCGTCTGATGGAGGAGGCCGGTTTCAAAAACGTCAGCGCCCATCCGCTGACCTTTGGCATTGCCACCATCTACCGGGGCGATAAGCCCGCGGCAACAACGGGGGAGGTGCGCTAATGCCTATCCGACTTGCGGCAGCGGAGATCGACAGTGCCTTCCGGGAAGCGTTGACAGACCTGTTTGAAAACCTGGGGCCCGGGGATCACAACCGCTTTTTGCGCGTCCAGGTCGCTATTGAAGGGATGGATTTGCTGCAGTGGCTTAAAAATCAGCCGTCGGATATAAAAACTTACTGGCGCGATCGGGAAGGACGTTTTGAAACGGCCGGCGTTTACGCGGCGGACAGCGTTTCCGGCGCCCTGGTGCCCGAGTATCATGCCCTGATGAACCGCCTGAAGGAGTATCTGGCCCAGGCCGATCCGCGTGTACGCTACTACGGGGGCATGCGCTTCAACCGCAAGCATGCATCGGACTACCGTTGGGAAGTTTTTTCCTCTTATCACTTTATCGTGCCCCTGTTTGAGGTGATCCGCGACGGGGATAAAACCTTTTTGGCCTGCAATGTGCTGGTACGTGATGACCAGGATAAAAACAGTGCCCTGCAAAAAATCAGGGACGTCTGGAAGCGGATATCCTTTAACGCGGCTGAACACGAACCCCTGCCCCGTTTTATCAAGCGCACCGATTTTCCCGATAAGAGCCGCTGGCATCAAAATATCCATACGGCGCTTAGGGCTTTTTCAGAAAACAAGCTGGAAAAAATCGTTTTGGCCCGCCGCACGCGCATGGAATTTGAGCAGCCGCTTAATCCGGTGGAGCTTTTATGGCGCTTAAAGCTCAACAATCACCGCGCCTACTATTTCGGCTTTCAGTTTAATGAACGCACCGCTTTTATCGGCGGTACGCCGGAACAGCTCTATCGCCGGGAAGGAAACAACATCTTTACCGAGGCCGTGGCCGGCACGCGCCGCCGGGGACATAACCGGGAAGAAGACCTGCGGTTGGAGAACGACCTGCTTAACAGCGAAAAGGATGTGCGCGAACACCGCTTTGTGGTGGACAGCATCGGTGATACCTTAAGCGAACTCTGCGCCGTTGTGGATGTGGAAAAAAATCTGTCGGTACTCAAGCTGTCATCCCTGCAACATCTGCGCAAAACATTCCGCGGCGTGTTGAAGAAAGGGCAAAGCGATGCCTGCATCCTGGCCCGTTTGCATCCCACCCCGGCCGTGGGCGGCGTTCCCTCCGCTCCCGCCATGGATGAAATCGAAAAAATTGAGGGCTTTGACCGCGGCTGGTATGCCGGGCCCGTGGGCTGGATATCGCGTAACGACGCCGAGTTTGCCGTGGGCATCCGTTCCGCGCTGGTCTATGAAAATGCCTTGTATCTCTATTCCGGAGCCGGTATTGTTCAGGGCTCCCACGCCGAAAGTGAGTGGGAGGAGATCGAAAACAAAATCGCCGGTTTTATGAGCGCCGTGGAGCAGGTGGTAGCCGAACCCCAGCCCGGAAAAGCATCCGTCATCTAAACCGGCGGCCTCATCGTCATTAACGAGGATGAAAAGACGTCATGACCGCACAAAAAAGAGTTCCCGAAAACATAAACCAGCTTTGGGCCCATCATGTGGTGGATGAGTGCGTACGTAACGGTATTACGGCTTTTTGCATCTCTCCCGGTTCCCGCTCCACTCCGCTTACCGTGGCTGCGGCCCGTCATCCCGGCACGGATATCCGCATGCTGTATGATGAACGCGGCGCCGCCTTTCAAGCCCTGGGCTATGCCCGGGCCACGGGAAAAGCGGCGGTGCTGATCTGCTCCTCGGGCACGGCCGCGGCCAACTATTTCCCCGCTGTGATCGAGGCCGCCCAGGAGAACCTGCCCATGCTCATCCTCAGCGCGGATCGTCCTCCGGAGCTGCGGGACAGCGGCGCCAACCAAACCATCGATCAGGTGAAGCTGTTTGGCGGCTATACCCGTTTTTTTCAGGACATGCCGCCGCCGACGGAAACCATCTCCCTTAAATGGCTGCTCAGTACCATCAATTATGGCCTTTCCCTGGCCCACAGCCCGTACAATGCCGGTCCTGTTCATTTTAACTTTATGTTCCGCGAGCCCCTGGCGCCCGTTCCCCGGGAGTTCTCCTCCGCTTATGCCACGCCCGGGCAAAACGATCACCGGCCCGCCACGCGATATCTGCAACCCGCGGCTGTGGCGGATAAAGCCATGCTGGAGCCGCTGACGACTATAAAGGAAGGTTTTATTCTGGTGGGACGCCTGGAAGACCCGGACGCCCGCCGCAAGCTGGAAAAGCTGGCCGCCCATCTTAAGTGGCCGCTTATCGCGGATATAACATCGGGGCTGCGTCTGAAAAAAACTCCGGGTATACTGGCCCATGCCGATTTGATGCTGTTGCGCCGGGACTTCCGGGAATTACTGCTCCGGCATCCCCTGGTTCATTTTGGGGGTCAGTTTCTCTCCAAACGCCTGTTACAGCTACTGGAACGGCACCCCGGCCCCTGTTGGCACATCTCCCCCTGGCAACGCCGCGTGGACGCCGCCCTGAGTCATAGCCATGAGCTGCGCGCGGATGTGGGGCAGACGGCCGGGATATGGCGGGAAAACAGCCCGCCGGGTGCGGGCGCTCTTTTAGGGAAGTGTCTGCAAATCCATGACGACGTGGAGCGTACGCTTAATGCCTTTTGCCGGCAGGATGAACTCCTTGATGAACTGTCGATCGCCCGCCTGGTGTCCCGCGCAACGAAACAGGCTCTTTATCTGGCCTCCAGCATGCCGGTACGGGATATGGATATGGCGGCCGTGGCCGTGGATGGGGGAACGGAGCATGTGGGCGCCAACCGCGGGACCAGCGGCATAGACGGCACCATCGCCAGCGCCATCGGCTACAGTCGCGGCCTGGAGGCGCCCCTGACCCTGCTGATTGGAGACCTGGCCTTTTTGCACGATATGAACAGTCTGGCCCAGTTAAGAGATCATAAGCAGGCTGTGACCATTGTCGTGATCAATAACAACAGCGGCGCAATTTTCAATTTTTTACCCATCGCGGAGTACAAAGAGGTTTTCGATCCCTTTTTTAATACACCCCACAACTATGAGTTCAGCGCCGCCGCCGCTCAGTTCGGATTGGAATATCATACGGCTCACACCGTTACCGAACTGGCGACCGTACTGGAGGGAACCTCGTCCGCTCACCGTTTGATAGAAGCGCGGGTGCGGGCCGACTACAATGTGGAACGCCACAAGGCTCTCTATCGTAGCATCGAAGACCGGGGTTAGCCTATGGATTTGGGACGTTCCTGCATTACATTGGGGCAAAAGGGGCGACCGGCATTGCTGTTTTTGCACGGCTTTATGGGTTGTAAGGAGGATTGGCTGGAAACGGCCTCTTTTTTTAAGGAGAACTATTTTTGCCTGTTGCCCGATCTCCCCGGACACGGGGCGGCTCCCTTTTTCGCGAACATGGATATCCCCTCCCTGGCCCGGGCGCTGGTCTCCCTGCTGGATGCGCGGGGGTATGAACAAGCAGTGGTCTGCGGATATTCCATGGGGGGGCGCCTGGCGCTGAGCTGCCGCGCCCAAAACCCCTCCCTGTTCCGGGCCATGATTCTGGAATCCGCTCTACCGGGCATTCCCGGAAAAAAGGAAAGAAACCAACGCCTGGAGCAGGACCGGCGGACAGCACGGCGGCTTGGGGAAGAGGAAACCGCTGATTTTTTGGATAGCTGGTATGCTCTGCCACTTTTTAAGGGGATAAAAGAGACGCCCGCCTATACGGCAATGATCCGCCGGCGGCTGGCCGGCGCCCCCGGTGGCTGGGCCCGCGCCCTGCAAGTTTTTAGCAGCGGCTTGCAGGAGGATCATGGCGAATGGCTGAGCAGACCGGATATTCCGGTGCTGTATCTGGTGGGTGAATGGGATGAAAAATACAGGATGCTGGCCGAAGGACTGCGAAACGGAACACGTTCTGCCCTTGAAGTGGATATAATGGCTTCCTGCAGCCACAATACCCACCTGATGTGCCGGGAACAATTTTGCCACCGGGTGGATCGTTTTTTGAGGAAATATAAAAAGATGTTAAATTAGTATCCGCCGTTACAATGGGTGGATATTAGAATACTATATGAAAAATGAGGAGATGAGATGGAGTGGCACGTTGCCGGTGAGTTTACCGATATAAAGTATCATAAAGCCGAGGGCATGGCTAAAATTACCATTAACCGTCCTGAAGTGCGCAATGCCTTTCGCCCCTTAACGGTACGGGAGTTGATTAAGGCCTTTGCCGATGCGCGCGACGATGAAGAGGTCGGCGTTATTATTTTAACCGGCGAAGGCGAAAAGGCCTTTTGTTCCGGCGGCGATCAGCGTGTACGCGGCGAGGCGGGCTATGTGGATGATGACGGCACACACCGTTTGAATGTTCTGGATTTGCAGCGGCAGATACGCACCCTGCCCAAACCGGTGATTGCCATGGTGGCCGGTTATGCCATCGGCGGCGGGCATGTGCTGCATGTGATCTGCGATTTGACCATTGCCGCGGATAACGCCGTTTTCGGTCAGACCGGGCCGCGGGTCGGTTCCTTTGACGGCGGTTTCGGTTCCAGCTATCTGGCGCGCATGGTGGGGCAAAAACGCGCCCGGGAAATATGGTATCTCTGCCGTCAGTACAACGCGCAACAGGCCTATGAGATGGGTATGGTGAATACGGTTGTTCCCCTGGCGGAACTGGAAAAAGAGACCATACAGTGGGCGCGGGAGATTTTGGCCAATTCACCCACGGCCATCCGTTTGCTCAAGGCCTCCCTGAATGCCGATTGTGATGGTCAGGCCGGATTGCAGGAACTGGCCGGTAATGCCACCATGCTTTTTTACATGAGCGAGGAAGGGCAGGAAGGAAAGAACGCTTTTCTGGAGAAGCGCAAGCCGGATTTTAAAAAATTCACCCGGCGTCCTTAACCATGATAACGATATCAACCCGCGTTGTGGACGGACGCGGCGGGTATGCGGGTTAGTGTTATGTCACAATTAAGTATCTGGTGGGAAGCGGCGCGTCCCAAAACCTTACCGGCAGCAGCCGCTCCCGTAATTATGGGCAGCGCCATGGCTTTTCATGACGGTCATCTTTATTTGCCCGCGGCCCTGGCCGCGCTTTTGGGGGCCCTGCTTATTCAAGTGGGCACCAATTTTGCCAACGACTACTTTGATCATCAAAAAGGGGCCGATACGGGCGAACGGCTGGGGCCGCGCCGGGCCACCCAGGCCGGGCTGGTTTCACCGGGGCAGATGAAACGGGCCTTTAGCCTGGCCTTTGCTGCGGCTTTTGTCGTCGGGCTTTATCTGATTTTTCGCGGCGGTTGGCCGGTTCTGGCCATCGGCGTACTTTCCATCCTGTTTGGGGTTTTATACACCGGTGGACCCTATCCGCTGGGCTATAACGGTCTGGGTGATATTTTCGTGCTGATCTTTTTCGGGCCGGTGGCGGTAGGGGGCACCTATTATGTGCAGGCGCTGACCGTAACGCCGGTGGTGCTGGCGGCCGGGCTGGCGCCGGGACTGATTTCCATGGCTTTATTGACCATTAACAATCTCCGGGATATATCCACGGATGTAAAGGCCGGAAAGCGGACGCTGGCGGTACGTTTCGGCGAACGTTTTGCGCGCATGGAATATTTGGTCAGCATCGGCGCGGCGGCTCTGGTACCCTTTGTGCTGGTGTATATGACCCGTGAAAACTACTTTTCGGTGATCGCCCTGTTTGCTCTGATCCCGGCCCTGCCCGGAATAAAACGGGTGTGGCATGGCGAGGTGGGTGCTCCACTAAACCTTGTGCTGGCCGATACGGGGAAGTTCCTTTTTCTATACAGCCTTATGTTTTCGGCGGGATGGATATTTTAAAGCGATGGAAATAGTACACTATAAAATTTTTTTTTATGCGATT
>JALXBH010000133.1 GCA_026991535.1 Calditrichia bacterium
GCCGTTGCACATGATGGCCACGGTGTCATTGGTGGAGGTATCGCCATCCACGGTAATCATATTAAAGGTTTTATCCACGCAGGAGACCAGGGCCTTTTTAAGCAGTCGCGGCGTGATGGCCACATCGCTGACGATATAGCTCAGCATGGTACCCATGTTGGGATGGATCATGCCCGACCCCTTGGCGATGCCCCCGATATTGATGCGGATATCCTCATGCTTAAAAGCGACAAAACCCTCCTTGGCAAAGGTGTCGGTGGTCAGGATGGCATTGGCGGTCATGGAGCCCGCTTCGGTGCGGCCGGAGAGATTGGGGGCCATTTTCTCGATGCCCTTAACGATCTTTTCCGTGGGAAAGGGTTCACCGATGATGCCGGTGGAAGAGACCAGCACATATTCACGGGGGATATCCAGCACGCGGGCGGCGGCGTCTATCATGGCTTCCGCCCCCTGGCGCCCCTGCTCACCCGTGCAGGCGTTGGCATTGCCGCTGTTGATGACAAAAGCCTGCAACAGGCCGTCATCCAGATGGTGGCGGCAGGCCTTGATCGGTTCGGCGACCACCAGATTTTTGGTAAATACGGCGGCGGCGCTGGCCGGTACCTCGGAATAGATGATGGCCAGGTCGCGCCGGTTGGATTTGATGCCTACATGTGCGCCCCAGGCTTTTATGCCCCGGACTCCGGTGATGTTCTTGTTCATATGAGTTCACTATGGGTTTGATGTATCATTATTGTAAGACCGTTGTTATCAGGGATAGATGGGCAGCTGTCTCAAGCCGCTGTTTTCGATCAGGCGAAAAATAATATTCATATTTTGTATGGCCTGCCCCGCCGCCCCTTTTACCAGGTTGTCAATAACCGATATAACCATGATTCGGTTGGTTCTCTCATCATAAACAGGATAGAGATCGCAGTAATTGGAGCCGCGCACCTGTTTTATTTCCGGCGGTTTGACGGACATGCGTACAAAATGTTCGCTAAAGTAGAAGCGGGCAAACAGTTCGCGTACTTCCTCGTTGCTTACCGCCCTGAGGGGACGCGCGTAGATGGTGGTCAGGATACCGCGATCCACCGGCAGCAGGTGCGGGGTGAACTGCACCCGCGGCGTGTGACCGTACAGTTGCCTCAACGCTATCTCTATCTCGGGCGTGTGCCGGTGGCGCATCAGGCCGTAGGCGGAAAAGTTATCGGTCACCCGCGGAAAGTGCGTTGTGTCGCCGGGGGTGATACCGGCGCCGGTCACACCGGACTTGGAATCGATGATGATATCCCGGGGATCGATCAGTTCCGCCTTGAGCAGCGGAGCCAGACCCAGTATGGCCGATGTGGGATAGCATCCCGGATTGGCCACCAGCCGGGCATTTCGTATCTCATTGCGGAATAGCTCCGGCAGGCCGAAAACCGCCTCCTTCAACAGAGCCTCCTGTTGATGGGCCTTGCCATACCACTGTTCATACAGGGCACCGTCCGGCAGGCGGAAATCGCCGGAAAGGTCTATCACCCGGCAGCCCATATCCAAAAACCGGGCCGCGTAATTTTGCGAAACCCCGTGGGGCAAAGCCAGAAAAACCAGATCCGTTTTCTCCCCGCAGGCCTCTTCCGCGGAGATCAGAGTCAAATCCACACGATCCAGGGCATGGGGATGCAGATCGCTCAACTTTTTGCCCTGGTGTTTTTCCGATGTGGCAAAGCGCAGCTCCACATCGGGATGCAGCGCCAATAGTCGGGCCAGCTCGGAGCCGGTATAGCCCCCGGCGCCGACAATACCCACTTTAAAGCTCTTCTGTCTTTCGACCTGAGGATAGGCCATGTACTAAACTCCCGTTATTTTGGTGCCGGCGGCTTTTCCCGCAAACAGCTCCGGCAGAACGCCGGCCCGCGCACCGTTTAAAATAAACACCTCGCCCACGCCCTGTTCCACGGCAATGGAAGCTGCTTCCATTTTGGGCAGCATTCCCCCCGTAACCGTGCGGGCCAACCGTTCCCCGTCCCGGTTTAAACGGATATGCCGGGCCAGGGTGGCCGGATCATCCCTGTCCCAGAAAAAACCTTCCACATCGGTCATGAGCAGAAAACGATCCGCTTTTAAGGATGCGGCCACATGGGCGGCAAACATGTCGGCGTTTACATT
This sequence comes from Calditrichia bacterium, assembly GCA_026991535.1. Taxonomy (GTDB): domain Bacteria; phylum Calditrichota; class Calditrichia; order Calditrichales; family J004; genus J004. Next base: position 2,134 of record JALXBH010000133.1, read on the forward strand.
GTGCGCCGAAAAATCCTCCGCCAGGGCCAGGGGAGCCAGCACCGGCACATAACCGCCGGACAAGAGTTGCCGCAACAGTCCGGCATCCACGGAGCTGATATCGCCCACCTGCCCTAAGTCCTCGTCCCCGTACCGGCGCTTTTGCGAACGGACCATGCCCGCGTCCATGCCGGAAAGTCCCAGCGCCTTTATCCCGCGTTGCAATAACTGGCGCACCAACCGGCCGTTGACATCGCCCTTGAGGGCCATCTCCACCAGACGGATAGCCTCGCTGCTTGTCTTCCGGTGGCCGCCGATAAATTCATGGGCAATGCCATAGCGATCCAGTATCCCGGCGATGGCCGGTCCGCCGCCATGGATCAGAACCCACTGCTGCTCGCGGTCAAATACCGATTGCCAGTCATCAAGAAAACGGTGTAAATGATCTTCCGTTTTCAGGGCGTTGCCGCCTATTTTTATACATGTAAGGGACATAATGGGTATGTTTTTTGGAAAAGCAAGATTTTAAGGTAAATTAAATTATAAGGCAACTTTAATTTACATTTTAAAGGACATTTCCTTTAATTATTAAGGAAATAGTGTCGTTGCTTTGTGTAATTTTTTATTCCTCACACCAAGACACCAAGACACAAAGGAATTAAAAATTATTAAGCTAATAAGCTTTTATCAGTTTATTTTCTCACTATCTACTAAGGTTCAATCACAAAAATAAGGTTTCCTTTATTTAAAAAAGGTTCCGACAATACATTGCATTCAATAGTGACTCTTGTCCTTTTTGATCTCCTTGCGCAGATAGTCGATTATATAATAAAAAAACGAACCCACAATAATAACCACCATCAGGTAGGTCATAAAATCCTTGTAGCCGTTGGCCTGAATAAATGTCCAAATATCTTCCAACATCAGCAATGGTTTCATTATACCCTCCTCTTCTAAAGTGAAGAGAATATAATCACGGAGACAAAACCAAGCACAACTATATTGATACTGTATCTCCAAAAGGGATGGGCAAACCTTAAGCCCATATACTGATAGCTGATGATAAAGAACTTCAGGGCAAACAGGATCATCACCAATGCCAGGAAGGCATGGGACAGACCGGAAAGCCAACTCCCGGCCAGGGTAAAAAGAATCAGCAGCAGCCAGCCGGTTTTGTTGTTAAGCATGAAAGGTTCTCCCTTAGTTTATTAAATATAGCATGGGAAACAGCAGCATCCATATCAGGTCGCACATATGCCAGAAGGCGGCGCCCGTTTCCACATCTTCATGATCGCGGGCATCATAACGGCCCTTTCGGAGGCTGAAATATATAAATACCAGGATGACGATACCCACCGACACATGAATCAGGTGAAAACCGGTCAGCAGCCAGTAGAAGGTGAAAAAGGTGTTATATTCCAGACCGATACCGTGTTCTATCTTTTGACTGTATTCAAAACTTTTTATGGCGATGAAAACCAGCCCCAGCAGGATGGTAACCAGCGTATAGCGCACACTCAGCTTGAGTAAACCGGCGCGCAGTTTGCGGACAGCCTCGGCCATGAAGTAACCGCTGCTCAACAATACAATGGTGTTTACGGTACCCAGCAAGGGGTTGAGCATGGCTTGCGACTCGGCAAACATGGCCGCATTTCGGCTTCGCATGTAGGCAAAAACCGACAAGGCGATCATAAAGGTAATCACTTCCAGAAATATCAGTATCCAGATAAGAATACCGCCGGGCGGGTGCAGAATATCGTTCTTTTCCCTACTCAGTACATGTTGTTCGCTACTCATCTCTCTTCTCGCTTCTATCCTATGATTGTGTTGCCGGCTTCCCCGGTTGCCGGAGTAAGGCCATCAGCTAAAACGCTTACAGTAAAAATTGTTTATATAGATGCCTGACAACGGTGGGCGATACGTTCCGTTTACATCCGTTTAAGACCGGCTTAACTGTGTTCGATACGGTCATAGAGCTTGGTCAGGGCATGCAACAACTCAACCGGGCTGGTCAGGATATTATAGTGATTTTCCCCAAACATTTGCGGCAGATAATAACGGGCGTCTTCCTCTATGGCAAAGGCAAAGTTATGTATGCCGTTCATGCGCATCTCACGTATGGACTGTTTGATATCTTCCACGCCATAGCGCCCTTCATAGCGGTCATAGTCGTTGGGTTTGCCGTCGGAGAGCAGGATCAGCCACTTTTTGCGATGGTTGTTTTTTTTCAGAATGGCGGTGGCATGGCGCAGGGCGGTGCCAATGCGCGTATAGCCGGCCGCCTCGGCGGCGCCGATGCGCAAGCGGGCCTTTTGCCAGCTTTCCTTAAAACCCTTCAGGGTGATATAGGCGGTATTGTTGCGGGTTTTGGAATAGAATCCGTCAATTTGAAAATCGATTTCATACTCATCGAGCAACTCGCCAAACAAAATGGACACCTGTTTTTCCACATCCAGAATACGGTTACCATTGGCGTAGGAATCACTGGAAAGACTTAAATCCAACAGGAACAAAACCGCCAGCTCTTTTTTGCGTTTACGCTGGCTCAGGTAGAGCTTATCCGAGGGCGTGTGCCGGGCACGGATGTCGGCAAACATATCGGTAACGGCATCCAGATCGACAAAGTCTCCGCTCACCTGCCGGCGCACCTGCATCCAGTTGTTGTTGAGCTGAGCAAAAGTTTTGCGTAGCTGCATAAGCAGCGAGCGGTTTTTTTCGATGGTATTTTTATAATAGGAAGCGTCATCACCGGGGAGCCTTTGCGGATAAAGTTTACAATAATCCTGCTTATAGGCCTGCTTTTGATAATCCCATTCCGGATAAAGGATATGGAAAAGATGTGTTTCGCTTTCCACGGCTTCGGCGGCGGTACCCTGTCCCAGAAAATCGGCCTGATAGATGGAGTGAACGGGATCATCGACACGCACCAGATGACGCAGGTTGTATTCCTGCAGGGCTTCCATATCCTCCTGAAGAGAGTCGTCGCCGTCAAAGTCACGCCAGGCGCCGTTAAACTCATCGATGGTTTCCACTTTTTCAAAATTGTGGGTCAGAACATAATCTTCCTGAGCCTTCTTATCCACGGTCAGCACATCCACTTCGTCGGCTTTTTTGGCCTTGATTACCGTCTCCGCTTTTATTTTTTCCACCAGGGCCCTGGTGCGGGGATTGACATTTTTCAGGCGCTCCCTTTTTGCGGCATCGCTATCCAGGTGGCGCATCAGGCGGCCATACAGCCAGCTAAAATCCCGCTGGATTTCGCCTGTTTTCGGGTTCCGCTCTTCCGGCCAATGGCTTAGTAATTCACTGTGCAACTCACGCAAAAGAGGAAACTCCGCGAACAGCGCGTCCAAAACCTGCCGGCGGGACTCATAGGCTTTTTGCTGAAGTTGCCTTACGGAAGCTTCGCCGGATTCCCTCCAGCTCAGCCCCAGCGCCCTTTGTTTCACCATATAAAACAGACGGAAAATATAAAGATTAAAATTAAGTTCTTCCCGGTCAAAAATATCCACTTTTTTGGGAAAATAGAACACATCGCCCTGCCAGCCGCCCTCTCGCTCGGATTCGGCGATGTATATGGCTTCTCCTGTCAGAGCCCGGGCCATCAGGGTCAGACGGCCGCTGATATCTTCCAGCCTGACCTGCTCACCGGGGTGGCCCTGAACGGCCTTCCTCTTCTTGAACAGGTCATAGAGTTTTTTAAATAATATCTGATCCAGTTCCATGAAATATCCGTTTTAAATCATCAATGCGGTCATATCCTTAAGGGCGCTAAGGATATCGGGATCATCGGTCAGGGGTTCCACCACGGCCACCTCCACCGCCAGGCGCCGGAACAAACCGCTCCGGATCAGCTTGGCCGCATCCACCAACAGGCGGGTGGAAACGGTCTCGGTCAGCCCCATGTCGGTCAGATTACGGATTTTGTTGCCTATTTTTACCAGCGCGGCGGCCATATCCGCTTCAATACCCGTCTCGCCCATAATAATCTCTTTTTCCATATCCGCCGACGGATATTCAAAAGAGAGCGACACAAAACGCTGCCGGGTGGAGGGCTTTAAATCCTTAAAGCCTTTCTGGTATCCGGGGTTAAAGGAGGCCACAAACATAAAATCGGGATGCCCCTCCACGGTTTCGCCGGTTTTATCCAGATAAAGCTGGCGTCGGTGGTCGGTCAGCGGATGGATGGCCACAATGACGTCGGGCCGCGCTTCGGCGATCTCATCCATATAGAGCAGGGCTCCTTCCTTCAGAGCACGGGTCAGCGGCCCGTCGATCCAGACGGTTTCCGCGCCCTTGATGATATAGCGCCCGATAAGGTCGGTTGAGGAGGTTTCCTCATGGCAGGCAATGGAGATGAGGGGTCTTTGCAGTTTATAGCTCATATACTCCACAAAACGGGATTTCCCCACGCCGGTGGGGCCTTTTAAAAGCAGGGGCAGACGGTTTTTCCAGGCGTGTTCAAACACCTCCACTTCGTTGGCGACCGTCCGGTAAAAGGGTTCATCTTTAGGTATGCGCATTGTTCCTCACACTGATAAATTTAGTTCACCCATAAAAGCAAACAGATTCCGTGTTTCACCTAACGTTTCCGTTTGCCATAATAAAAAGAAGGCTGCCTTTCATTTATTCCCATAAAGACAGCCTTCTTACAGATTTTATGTTTTACAACCGTTAACTGGTTTGCAGGGCGCTGAATTCTTCACCCTGACCGATGGCTTCATCAACAGGAGAGCCAAACTTAAGAAAGTTGATGATAAACAGGGTAACACCGATACTGAAAACCGTGGCCGCGATGATCAATACAAAAAAGTGCGGTTCTATTTCCAGTTGGGCTTTCATAAATTCCAGCCCCATGATGCGCTCCATGTACACCTGGGCCACACCGGCCGCGGCAAAGGCCATGGTCATACCGATCATGCCGATATTGGCAAACCAAAAGGCCATATGCCCGATGGTATTGTCAAATATTTTACGCCCGGTCATCAAAGGCATGCTATAGCTGATGATGGCCAGAACCAGGGAGGCATAAGCGCCCCAAAAAGCCAGGTGACCATGCATAGCCGTTACCAACGTGCCGTGGGTATACAGGTTAACCCCGGGCAGGGTGTGGGCCAGCCCCAGCAGCCCCGCGCCGAGAAAAGAAACCACGGCAGTGCTGAGCGTCCAGTAAATAGCCAGCTTGTTGGGATGTTTTTTATTGCCCTTGCGGTACATCTGGATGGCAAACAACGTCATACCCAAAAAGGCCAGCGGCTCCAATGAGGAAAAAATACCGCCGACAATCAGCCAGTACTTGGGAACGCCGATAAAATAATAGTGATGGCCCGTTCCCAGGATACCTGACAGGAAAGTAAGACCGACGATGACATAAAGCCATTTTTCGATTACCTCGCGATCCACGCCGGTAAGCTTGATCAACAGATAGGCCAGAATACCGCCCATGATCAGTTCCCAAACGCCTTCCACCCACAGATGGACAACCCACCAGCGGAAAAAGGAATCGACCGTATGGTTGTCAAACCAGATCATGCCCGGCAGATACAGCAAGGCGGCAAACACCAGCCCGGAAGTCAACACCCAGGCGGTTGTGGTGCGCTTCTTGCCCTTAAACATGGTCATAAGCAGAATGACCAGAAAAAGAATCACATTCAGGGCCACCAGATAATCGAGCGGACGGGGAATTTCCAGGAACTTACGGCCTTCGAACCAGCCCACATGAAAGCCGACAACGGCAATAACGCCGACGATGGCAAAGCTGTAGAACTGAAGCAGGGCCAGGGGCACACTCCACAATTCCGTATCCGATTCATCGGGAATTATAAAATACCCGGCGCCCATAAAGCCGGAAAGAATCCAGACAACGAGAAGGTTTTTATGCGTGGCCGTGGCCGCGTTAAAGGGTATCCATTCATGCAGGCCGTCAAACCCCATATGGGCAAAGGCCATGATAAAGCCATAGACAATCTGCAGTGAGAATAATAACATACTCAGCGCAAAGAAATAATACGCTACTTTCTGTGATTTAAATTTCATGATTTCACCTTTCTGATTTATTTATCCAATTGAACGCTGGGTTTCGGCGGAAAACCGTTCAGATCGCTTTCGCCCACCCACTTTAAAAAGGCCACCAGGGCCTCTTTTTCCTGTTCGGTGAAATTATATTCAACCATATTCCGCCCGTTGGGTCGCCACCCGCCGGGGAAATTAAAAGTAGTTTTGATATATTCCGGGCCGCGCCGTTCATATACCTTGGTAAGTTCCGGAGCATAGTAGGCCCCTTCCCCCATAATCGTATGGCAGCCCATGCAATTATTGGAATCCCACAAATGCCGCCCCAAACGTACCTGATCGTCGATCTGCGACGCATGGGTATACTTGGGCACGCCATTAACTAAGGTATCAACCGTCATTCCGATGAATATCAGAAAAAAAACAGCCGTACCCCCCAAAAAAAACATCTTGGCTTGTTTTTTGGATAACATACACTCCCTCCTAATGTTAGTGGTATAGGTATTGGTAAGGATTTTTATTTTTAATAAGATAATATACTCTTTTATCTTTTAAAAAACAATACAACAAATGAGTTTATTATCATAGGCGTTGTTTATACATATCTATCTTATTTTCAACAACTTACACAAAAAATATAAACGGACCGCTCCCCTTAATTCCAAATCCCATAACTTAATTTTACAATTAGCTGATTAGAATCATACTGCCAATAGCGGTTTTCCACCTTATTGATATTGTGGTTGTAAACGATAAAGAGGTCGCCCAATAGGTCAAACGTCCACCGCAGACGGGTGTTGCTCCCGACCGACCGGGTTTCATTATCGTACTGGATGAATGAACTGAGCTCAAAGTTGGGCGTAAAGCTGTATTGCAAACGGCCCCCCAGCAGGTCCTGATGAAAATCCCCTTCGGGCAGGCGGGCAATATTACGTTCTACGTTCAGGGAAAGATTGAGACTGGAAAAGGGCCGGGCATTCAGCTCCAGTTGTACCTGATCCAGCCGTCCGTTATAAAAAGTGCCAAACCACCAGGTAGCCTGACCGTTGATTACCCTTTTTGAAGCGGACTCGAATTCCAACCGGTAACGTCGCCAGTGATAAGGTCCCTTTTTCAGAACCACGCCGTCGCTTATCTCAAAATCCTCGGGCAGATTCTCTCCCTGGGGCACGATATTAAACTCAAAGCGATCACCGCTCTCCAGTAAAAAGTGGATGGGCGCCGTAAATATGCCATAGGTTTCCCACTCCCCTCTCAGGTTGCTGATGATACGCGCGCCGGATTCAAAGAAGAATTGGCGGATATTCCCCCAGTCGGGGCGGGGCGTGTAATCAAAGCCAAAACGCAGCGAAAGCGTGCCCGGCCGGGGCACAAAGCCCAGGGAAGGCTGAAAGGCATCACCGATGCGTATCCCGGTAAGACTTATATCAAACAAATCGTTCGGATAGTCGATTTTAAATCCCATGGCGGACGGATCGCCCTGGTAGTGGTGATTCTTGTTGTACAGCCCCCAAATCCCGGCCAGAAAAACTTTGTCATCCAAAAACCGGGAGGTTTGATAGGTCATATCCGCCCCCAGCATCCACACGCTTTCACCGCTTTGCGGGTCGCCGATGGTGCCCATCATGCCGATGGAGGATTCCTCCAAAACATTTTGCTTTATACGGAAAGCGCCCAGGGTTGCGGCCGGCGCCAGGCCGTCCACGGCGGCGGTACGGGTGATCAGGGCGCCGAAGTTGGTATCATTGACCTTGCCGTTTATTTTCCCGCCAACCACAATGGGTATTTTTGTGCCTTCATACAGGCCGATGCGTCTGCTGTAAAAGGGAACGATGGCCCGTCTCAGGCCGATTCCGAAATCAAATATATCCGATCCTTCCAGAAAAAAACCGCGTTTTTCCGGAAAGAAGAGAGGAAAGCGCGTAAGATTGGTGCGGCGGGCATCCACTTCCGTTTCGGCGAAATCGGTATTTACCGTCAATTGAAGATTGACGTCCGAGGTGATTTTTTGGGTAAAGTCGAGACTGTAATCCCAGTCATTTATGGCGGCGGCCTCCCGCGAGTGTTGGGTTTGTGCAATGGCTGCCGCCTTCGAGGTAAGTCCGATACCCAAATCAAAGCGCGGCAAACCCGTTAAACGGCCTGCCTGAACCACCTGGCTGATTTTATAATCACGCTTCAACCCCGTCCAGCGATCCCGTTCCAGGGTGCGCTGGATGCGGCGCTCAACATTAAATCCCCATGAATCTGTTTTTGAAGAAAAGGAAATGCTGCGGATGGGAATAATGATCTCCACCGTCCACCCATGCGCATTCACGCTGGTTTTAGCATCCCAGATGCCGTCCCAGTTGGAATTTTCGCTTTCACCCGAGCGGGCCACCAGCGCGTCATAGCGGGTTCCTTCCGGATTGACGGCAAATATATAACCGCTGCGCTGATCCAGATAGGTGTCAAACACCAGTTTTATGCGATCCTCGCTGCGCATGCCGCTATCACGTATTTTGGAATAGGAGATAATTTTATCCGGCCGGTCGTCAAAACAGATGATCCCCACATAGATGTTCCGCTCGTCGGCCAAAACCTTTACATGGGTTCTTTGCGCGGCATCCCTGCCCTCAAAGGGTTCCACCATAGTCAGGCGGTCAATGGAGTCGGCCCGCAGCCAGGCCTCCTCGTCCAGATATCCGTCCAGACTTATGGATTGGTTTTCAGGGAGTTGATACACGGAAAGGTTTTGCGCCCTGGAGAAGGTTAAAACCGCGAGGAGTAACATTAGCGGATAGAGTTTCATCACAGCACCATTAATATTTTCGGAATCCCTAATTTACAAAAAGTAAGGGCCATGCGATAGCGGGCGTTGGAAATATTTTTGAATATTTTTCGGATCAGACCATTTACAGGGAGCGTAAAAAGGAGATTAGTGAACCTGGGGAAGCCTGGCCCGGAGCTGATCCAGCAAAGCCCTGTAACCTCGATTATTAGGAGCCTGGGCGCACAGTGCTTCAAAAACCTGTGTGGCCTCGTTATAGCGCTGCTGCTTGATATAAATTTTCCCCAGCGTATCCAGCATGTAAAAATTGGTCGTGTCCTTTTGAAAAAGCGAACCGGCCAGCTTTTCCGCGTCCTGCCAGCGCTCGGCGGCCAGGGCGACATCAAGGGTCTTGCGCCACAACTCGGGGGAGGTGTTGCCCCCGTTGATCATTTCCGCCAGCAGCAAAAAGGCCTCGTCGTTCCTTCCGGCGCGGGCCAGCACCTCCGCCTCGGTATAGTTCAGCTTCTCTTCCTCAAAAACAACATCGGTGGCTATGTGCCATCCGGCGGAGCGGATCAAGCGGTTCTTCTCACGTACTTTTCGCAGCCAGCTCAGGGCGGCATCCCACTCTTTTCCGCCGCGGGCCAGTTGAAACAACATAAAATACCCCCCAACCTGATTCTCCTCCAGGTCAACGGACTCCATGGCCATGCGCCGGGCCTCCTCCGGCAGGCCGCATTTGGAATAGGTTTCGCTGAGCACATTGTAGAGTGAGGCTTTCATCTCCTTCTCAAACTGATCCAGGTTCAGGGCCTTAAGAAGATGTCTCAGGGCGTCCGTATGCCGCCCCACCAGATTATAATGCTGACCCAGGGTAAAATGGGCATAGGCGTTGTCGGGATTTTCATCCGCCATACGTTCCAGCAGCTTTTGATTGCGTGCTTTCTTGGCCGTGTCCGTTTCGGCGTCCAGGGCGTAACCCAAATGCTCCAGCGTTATGGCCGATTTACGTCTTTCCCCCCTGCCTCCGCTAAAGACAACCTGCTCATGGATGCGTCCCGTAAAGCGGATCCCCTTATTATTGTTAAACAGGCGATAGGCCGTGGAGATATAAGCCCCGGCGTCATCCAGGGTATGATTGTTAATCTGTATCTGATAGATTACCGCCTGCTTTTCCCGGCGCAGGCTGTCACGCAGCAATTGTACCGATTCCGGTTTTAAACGTTCGTCGGCGTCCAGCCATAAAATCCATTCGCCCCGCGCATAGCGGATGGAGGCGTTGCGGGCGGCGGAGAAATCGTCACACCACTCAAAATGATATATCTCCGCGTTAAAGGCCCGGGCAATATCCATGCTGCCATCGGTGGAGCCGGTGTCGACCACCACAATCTGGCCGGCCACATCCCGGATGCTCTCCAGACAGTCCTTTAAGAACCGTTCCTCGTTTTTTATGATCATGCAGACCGTAAGATCGGGCTTTTTCATAGTACCTCTTTTTAATGCAGGGAGCGCAGATCGCTGTGCTGTTCCAGGGCGTGGATAAGATTTTCCATATCGCTCAGATCGATACTGTGGCTTTCCCTGTTTTCCCTCAGCTTCAGAAAATAGGCCAGCGATTGCTCGATGCGGCCGCTGTACATACCGCCCACACCGGCCACATACATGGCCACATAATTGTAGGGGTTAAAGCGCAAACACCCCTCGGCATACTCCACCGCGGACTCATAGGCGCTGTTGGAAAGTTCGATCTGGGCCAGGCGCAGGTAAATCATCTCCTTAATCTCATTGCCGATATTTCCGCCCGGGTTGCGCAGGGCCTTTTTCAGAAACTCCGCCGCGTGACTAAAATCATTCAGCGCCTTATAGGTTTCGCCCAGCTTAAACAACACATAGGCGTCGTCCGGGCGTTCCCGCAGCTCGGAACTGAGCATTTGCAGATTGCGCCGGGCGCGTTGTTCATTGTTCTTTTCATAGCCGTAATGATGGATAATGATATTGGCATCCACGATCTCCCCGCCCTGTTCCAGGATGGAGGGACCGATCTGTTCATGCACTTTGTTTCGGTAACGAATGGAGGGTTTGTTCCTGAAAAAGCGAATTTGCCTTTCATCCAGATAGCGCACCATGTCCCCGGCCGGTTGATGGTTGCGTAAAACCACGGCCAGCCCCTCGGCGGACTGATCGAGCACCAGGCGCAGGGTTTCCCTGTCCAGCGATTCCAGTTCCTCATCGGCGTCCAGATGCAGTATCCAGGGATGGCGGGCCTCTTTCAGCGCCAGATTGCGCATGGTGGCAAAATCACCCTTCCATTCAAAGCGCAACACTTTGGCGCCGTAATCCCGGGCTATCTCCATGGTGCGGTCTTTGGAACCGGTATCGACAATGATGATTTCATCCACCAGTTCCTTTACGCTGTCCAGACAGCGGGGCAGGTTTTTCTCCTCATCACGGGTGATCATACACAGGGAGATGGAAACTCCGGCCGGTGTGGATTCCTTTTCCGGTTCATAACGGCACCAGGAAACCAGCGCGGGATAGTTTTTCACAATATGGTCGCGCAACGCTTCCTCATCGATCCGTGCCTTTTGAAACAGTTGCCGCCTGCGGGCCATTATCTTCAATATCTCTTCCACCGGAAGAACTTCCACGGCCGTCCACAGCCACAGGGCGGCCACTTCCAGCTTATCCTCGTCGCTAAAGGAGATATGCGGGGCACTGATGCCCTGCTGAATATTGCGTTTGAGTATGTCATGGGCCGCCGCCGGATCGTTATCATCTATCAGTACCCGGCTCAGGGCCAGCGTCAGACGCCCGTCCTTCCAAAAGCTTTTGGCGCCGATTTGCCGGGCACCGGATTTAAATATCTCCAGGCTCTCCGCCGTGCCATGCTCACGGGCCCATTCACCGTACAAGGCCCATATGCCGATGACCGACTCACGCATCGGCGGGTTTTTATCCAGAATAAGACGCACGCTCTTGTTCAGCTCCAGACCATAGATATCCATCTCATCCAGGGCCTTATAGGTCAACAGCAACTTATAGCGGTAGTGGAAGTTATCTTCCTCCCGGGCCACCGCCTTTTCCAAAATGGGCCGGTTGCGTTGCAGCTTTAGCCGGGGGTCGGTATAGCCGCTGTGCTCCAGAAAGACGCCCGGCAGATTGGCCCAGGCCTTGCCGCTGTGATTTTTTTCGGCATAGGCCTGAATGCTGTCCATGGGATGCTCATGGATGATGCCCCGGTAACGGAAGCCCGGCTTGTTGCGAAACAGCAGCATACGGTGCAGGGAGGCGTATTTTTTTCCCGGCGCCACCGAACGTTCATCCACAAAATAGGCCAGATAGGTGGTATTTTTCAGAATCTCCCGCAGATCGATATGGGCGTCCACATGCAGAACATGGTCGGCATCCAGATTGAGCAGCCAGCGGCCGCTACATTTGGATATGGCAAAATTGCGGGCCGCGGAAAAATCATCGTTCCATTCATAGGTATAAACCCTGTCCGTAAAACGGCGGGCGATATCCTGCGTGCCGTCGGAAGAACCGGTATCGACAATGACCATCTCATCCACATGAGGACGGGCGGCTTCCAGGGTTTTCTCCAGCCGCAGGGCCTCGTTCTTAACAATCATGCAAAGAGAAATAAGCGGTTTTTCCATCTGGCGGAATCCTTCTAATAAAGTGAATCAGGGTGTGGTCACACCCGAATGCCGTTGAATCTCTTCCAGCATATCCCGGGCGGATGCGTTACCGGCATCTATTTCCAGCACGCGGCGGAAGAAATTTTCAGCCTGCGTCCAACGTTCCACTTCGGCATAAAACCCGCCGATGATAAGCAAACTCTCCACATCGTCCGGATGTTGGCTCAATATTTTATTAAATACGCCAATACCGTTTTCATAATCGCCCGTTTCAATCAGTGCCAGGCCATAATTCCGCTGTGCTTCTACAAAGCTGTTGTCCGCTTCAATGGCCCGGGCAAAGTATTTCAAAGCCTGATCCGTCATTCCGTCCTGAAAGTTGAGAATACCCATCTGGTTCAGGGCGGGGGCATAATCCGGCCATTGCTCAATCAGTTTATTCAACAGCATCATGGCCCGCAACTGCTGCTCCTTACGTATGGCGCACAGCACCTCGCCAAACAGGGCTCGCGGCGAGGGATTGATACCGGCGCTTTGTTTAAACAGGGTCTCGGCCTCGCTTTCATCAAAATCATTCAGCAGATCGAAGGCCTGCTCTAAAAGCCGGTCGGCCTGCTCCTTCTCCGGGGTCGCCCCGCCGTCCATTTCATATAACAGCGTCCGGGCCTCCTCGTGTTCGGGCTCCACGGTTATGATCTGTTCCAGATAAACGCGGGCTTCGTCCACGCGCTCCACCTCCAGGTTTACCCGGGCCATGATCATCAACGCCACCACATCCCGCGGATGGGAACGCAGCCAGTCGCTTATCACCCGCACGCCCCGTTCATAGTCGCCCAGAGATATCAGAGCCTGGCTCAAATTGTGATGCGCCTCGGGATAGGAGGGGTCGATTTTTGCCGCCGCTTCATAGCTGTCCACCGCGTGATTCCATTCCCCCTTTTGGGCGAATATCATTCCCAGTTGATTGCGCACAATGGCGTTATCGGGAAAGTGCATGCGGGCGCGTAGAAGCACGCCGGTGGCCTCATCAAGTTTTCCGGCATGGAAATGGCAGAAACTTAGTCCCAGCAGGGCTTCTCCGGAAAGGGGATTCTCGGCCAGTACCTGTTCATAAAGCTCAGCGGCCCGCTGCGCCTCTCCCCGCTCAAGCAGGCGCGAGGCCTGTTCAACTTTCGCGGGATGGACTTCATGCAGAGGATTTTTAATTTCCAGCAGTTCGTCATAGTCCACATCCGGCCATTTTTTACGGAAGATCTTTTCATTTTCCTTTAACGAGGCCAACAGATCGATATTATTGGCTTTAAAGGAACTGTGGCCGAAGTGATGGATGAATGTGCCGTCATGTACCATCAGGGCATAACCCGCCCGGCGTATTTTCAGGCTGATATCATCATCCTCAAAGTTGCCCAGGCCGTAAATTTCGTCAAAGCCGTCGATGGCAGTGTAAATCTCCCGGTTGGTCAACATAACAAAACCCGCCAGACGCCGGCGCGGCGTAACCTGTCCCTTGTGCAAGGCCCGCCACTGTCCGGCAAAGTCATAAAAACCGTCATTGTCCGTATAGGGCACATCTTTCAGTACCTGCAGGCCGCTGGCCTTATTGGTCACCGCGCTGACCATGCCGATCTTTTCGTCGCGATCAAAGGCCTCTATCAGGTCTTCCAGCCAGCCGTCGGCCACCAGCACATCGTTATTCAGCAGGCAGATGTAGTGCCCTTCCGCGATCCGCGCCCCCTGGTTGTTACCGGCGGAAAAGCCTTTATTCTCGCTGTTAAAGATAACCCGCACATTGGGCCTGCTTTGCTCCAGCTCCCGCAGATACTCCACCGTGCCGTCGGAGGAGGCGTTGTCCACCAGAACCAGCTCATAGGGGTAAGCGGTGTGCGCCTCGATGGAGGCGATGGTTTGCCGGGTCATGTCCAGCGCGTTAAAGGTCAGCATAATGATCGAAGCCAGCGGCCGGTCATCCACGGTGGATGCCGTCTCTTCTCCCGGCGGGGTATAAAGACGAATCGGGCCGTTCAGTTGTACCGCCTGCCCGTTTTCCTCCAGGCGAAAATCGTGTTCCACCTTACCCAGCCAGCGCCGGTGCAGGCGGCGGATATTTTCGGCCACCTTTTTAAAGCGTTCCGGGCCGCTTTTGGATTCATAGTGGATCAGCTCGGCATGGGGCTGGTAAACCACCTTATACCCCTTCTCCCGGATGCGGAAGCACAGATCCACATCCTCGTAACCATTGTAATAGCCTTCGTCAAAGCCGTTCAGCTCCCGGGCCAACCCGGCGGGCATCAGCATGCAGGCCGCGGTTACCGCCTGAAATTCAACCATGATATTGGCCTGGGGAAAATCCTTGGGCCGTCCGGCAAGAATATGTTGCGCCAGAAGGGGATCGCCGTTTTTGCGGTCGTCCACAATGGCCACGCCGGCATGCTGTATGGTGCCGTCGGGGAACAACAGCTTGGCGCCCACCGCGCCCACGGTATCATCATTCCGGGCGATGGCCAGCATGGCCTCCAGCCAGTGCGCGCCCGGTTCCGTATCGTTATTCAGAAACAGCACATACTCTCCGCGCGCCAGCTCCAGCGCCTGATTGTTGGCGCGGGAAAAACCGGCATTACGCTTATTGTGAATCACCCTGAGCCGGGAGTCTCCGGCCGCCTGTTCCTTCAGGTAGTCCGCGCTGCCGTCATCGGAGCCGTTGTCCACCACGATGATTTCCCAGGCGACGTCCGCGGTGTTTTCCCTGATCGCCTTCAGGCATTTTTTCGTGTATTCCAGCTTGTTGAAAACGGGTATCAAAATGGAAACCTCGGGAGGGGCGCTCTCTTCTTTCTCCCGTGTCAAAACGATCTCCACATCCCCGTCGGGAGCGTCCCCGGCGGAAAAGGAAACATTTTGCAATACGCTTCCTTCCGTCACCCCGACCTGCAATGGTTCCCTCTTCTGCTCCCCGCCGTCTGCATCCGGCAGAGGTTTGTCCAGCAGGGTAAAGTAGGCTTCCGCCCAAACGTGCCAGTTCTTTTCCAGACTGTGCCGTTCAAAAATTTCTTTTTGGGCCGTCCGGGCCATCTCCCGCCGTTGCGGCGCGTTCTCCATCATCCACTTCAGGGCCCGGTACCAGGCATTATTGGTATTCTTTACCAACAAGCCGTTTTGCCTGTCGCGGATTACCTCCCGGTAGGCGGCCACATCGGAATAGAGGGCGCTGATACCGCAGGCGCTGTATTCCAGCCATTTAATATGCGACTTGGCCTTGTTAAAGGGGGTTTCCTTTAAAGGCACCAGGGCAAAATCGATATCCAGGCCCTGCAGTTGCCGGGCGTAATCGATATAGTTGGGCGTAAACTGCGGCCCGCGCGTCACATTGGGCAGCTCCATCAGCTCCGGCAATTCATTGCCCCACAACACCAGTTCCACCGCATCGCCATATTCCTTTAAAATTTTAAGCAGCCCTTTTAAGGCCACGCGCAAATCATCATGATGGGTCGGCGTGCCGGCAAAAAGGATACGTACCTTGTCCCCGGAAGCCCGGGGGGCTTTTTGCGGCCAAAGCCGCTCATCCAGCACATTGGGGATAACCCGGACATTATTATTGAAGTCCCGGCAGTAGCGTTCTATGTAGGGAGTGGAAACGGTCACCATGTCCGCGCTGGTCAGATAGGCTTCCAGGCGCGGTTTCATGTTCTGATAAAAATCATAGGCCAGATGGCCGCGGGGGATGGTCCAAAAGGCGTCGTCAAACTCATAAACCAGCTTCACATCGTGCTGCCGCAATAAGGGCCGCAACTGTTCCAGGGGCAGATGTCCCGGCATATTGCGCTGGACGATCAGCACATCCGTATCGGCCAGTACCTCTTGCAGGGAGGTGATATTATCCATATTCACCTGACGGTAGACGATCAGCCCTTCTTCCTTCATGCGGCTGAGCGGCGTATGCAGACGGATGTAGGGACAGGCACGGTTGCTTTGTTCCGTGCTCAAAACGGTTATGGCCGGCAGGTCGCGTTCATGCGCGGCCCGCTCCACCGGTTGCGGCCGTGCCGCCCCGCCCTTCCGCGACTGGTTATAATGTGCCCGCCAGAAGGCGCTGTCCTCTTCCAGGGTCAATATTTCGCTGTGGGAACGGGCGGCTTTTTCTATCAACTCCGGTTGATCGACAAGCTTTTGCAACAGCCGTCCGAGTCCCTCTTCATCGGCGGGATCAAACAACCAGCCGTTTTCTCCGTCACGTATGGCGTCCAGAATGCCCCCTACCGCTCCGGCGGCCACCGGCGTGTTAAGCATCAGCGCCTCGCGCACCACCATGGAGTAGCTTTCCACCATGGAGGGCAGCACAACCACATCCACGCCGCTTAATATTTCGGGCAGTTGTTGCGGGTTATAGGGTCCGGCGAAACGGGCCCGTGTTTCCAGGCGGCAATAGTCCTTAACCTCGGCCACCTCCTGCGAGGCGCCGTTGCCCCAGATTTGCAAACGGATATCGCCCTTTAATCGATGGAAGGCATTCAACAGCAATCCGGGATTCTTTAAGATATTCAGATTGCCCAGAAAAGCAAAGGTCAGCGTTTTCCCTTTCTTCTTTTTGGGCAGGGGCCGCATGGGCCTCAGCCCCAGCGGCTGGACGCGCATACGTTCCCCGGCCGCCCAGCCCAGGCGCTCAAAGGTTTCCTTAACAAAACGGGAAGGCGCGCTGATCATTTCCGCGCCGGCCAGCAGATTTTTGGCCCGCATGGCCCGTTCCGGCAGGGCCGCGCTTACCACCTGCGCCTGATTGCCCCGGGGCGCGCTGTTAAAGGCATGGAAAAAGCAGGCGGTGCACTTATCCGTTGCGGGACCGTCGCATATTTTTTTCTCCCCATAATGAAAAAGATGGTTGCGCAGACACATAAAAGTAAAGTCATGCAGGGTTACCGCATAGGGGATATTTAATTGCCGTAACAGGGCGGCCGCGGCAAAAGGCACGCCCTGCGCGTGATGGATATGCGCG
>JALXBH010000134.1 GCA_026991535.1 Calditrichia bacterium
TCTATCGCGGTGAAGAGGGCGAGGCATCCGTGTCGATCGCCACCGCCCTGAACGGCCTGGGCGACGCCGCCCGCAAACTGGGACGTTACGGGCAGGCGGAAGCGTACTACAAAAAAGCCCTGGCCATACGTAAGCGCCTTTTAGGCGGCGACCACGCCGATGTGGCCCATACCCTAAACCATCTGGCGCGTCTGCTGTATACCACCGGTGATTATGGCCCGGCGGAATCCTATGCCCGGCAGGCCCTGGCCTTGCGCGCCAGCATCTACGGATATCAACACCTGGAAACCATTGCCAGCATTTCCAATCTGGCCAATATTCTGCAAAAAACAGGACAGGCGGCCGAGGCGGGACGTCTTTACCGCCGGGCCCTGAAAGGGCTGCACGCGCGCCTGGGAGAGGCCCATCCCTATATCGCGGCTGTCACCAACAATTTGGGCAAGACTCTTTTGATGCGGAGCAAGGCCGACTCCGCCGCCATCCTGTTCCGCCAAAGCATGGCGATGAATGATAAAGTTCTGCCTCCGGAACATATCAACCGGGCCACGCCCATGATCAGTCTGGGCCGCCTGCTGACGGCACAGGGCCGAACGCGGGAGGCCCTCCCCCTGCTCCGTACCGCCTATGATATCCGCCAGAACAAGCTGGGCCCCGACAACCGCCAAAGCGCCCTGGCGGCCAACGCCCTGGCGGAATGCCTGATCGCAAAGGGAGAATTTGACCACGCCGGCACTTTATTGAACAGCAGCCTGGCCTTTTTTAAAAAAGACAAAAATCCCCATGACCTGAAGAACACCCGCGCGTTGCTGGCCCGTTTACCCAAATAAAAAAGCCACCCGAGAGGGTGGCTTCCGTTACAAACCGGTCATCCGGTAGATGACACTATTTCACCAACATCATTTTTCGCACCTGATTAAATTTTCCGGCCTGTATGCGATAAAAGTAGGCGCCGCTGGATAGTCCGCCGGCATCAAAACGTACATCATGACGCCCGGCGATCTGTTTGCGGTCCACCAAGACGGCCACAACCTGCCCGAGGGCATTGTAAACCACCACCTTCACCTGGGATGGTTTGGCCAATGTGTAACTTATCGCCGTTGAAGGATTAAAAGGATTGGGATAATTCTGCGCCAGCGTGTAACGCCATGCCGTTACCGGCTTTTCGTCATCCAGGGCGGTTACGGAGTTGTAGTACAAAGTCATCTCCTCGGTATAATATGACAGGGGCACACCCGCAATTTCCGCAAAAAGAATTACAGGTACGGGCGACCAGCTACCCCCGTCCCACGTCTCAGATTTATAATAGGTGGCTTCACCATTGGCATTATACTTTCTGGTAAAACGTTGAAAGTTTTCCCAGACCCCGTTATCGGTATCCCAAAGTTCCTCCAGTTTCAGCGTTAAGTTACCGGCGTCGTCATAGCTGATGGTCTGCCGGTAATTATTGATCCAGATACCGGCGTTTCTGTCCCAATCCCGGCTCAAATAGTATGTTCGCAAATTCATGTCATTATATTCATAGCGATAGTTTCTATAATTGATCCATTTGTCAATCTCCGTATCCCATATCTGGTAAAGTTGCTCCGATATGTTACCGTTTTTATCATAGGTATAGCTATAAAAGGAGCTATTTATCAAGCCCTGCTTCTGTTCATCCCAAACCTGTTTCGTTGCCGACTGCACGTCGTCATTATCGTAATAGTCATAGACCCAATAATAATTTACCTGCCAATCCTTTTTGGAAGTATTCCACAGGTAATACGTTATATCAACAATATTTCCATTTGATTTTGTGGAGTAATAGATATATGAATAGTTGCTCCATGTATACGTTTTAATATTATAAATTTCCCTAAAAATAGTCTGTAGATTATTATAATTGCTGTATTCATAGGTGGTTTTGGTCTTGGACTTCTCGGCGCCATAGGCATCCCACACTTCATAAAGATAGGTCAGGACGTCCCCATTAGTGTTGTATGTATAGGTTCTCGCCTCATTTTGAACCCAGCGATCAGTCTGCCAGCCTTGTTTAAAAATACTTAACACCAACCCGTTTTTATCATAATTAATGAATTGCCGCGTCTTATTTTCCCATTTTCCGGACTCTTCATCCCACTCTTCCTCAAGCATATAGGTTAGTTGCCCGTTCTGATCATAATCGTGTGTATACCGTAAAGAATTCTTCCATTCTCCCAAATCGGTGTCCCAGGTCTGCCGTGTTTCTTCCTGAAGTTGTCCATTTTCATCATACACATAAGTGGTATAAGACTCCCCCACCCAGGCATTAGCCGCAACATACCAATACTCAACCAGACGGGATGTCAGTACATTGTGCGCGCTATATTTAAAGATATCACGGTACATAACGCCCGAATAGATATAAGAAATACTGTCAACCTGCCCCGAGACAGCCCCCACTTTTTTAAGGCTATTCCTTTTACTTCCCGGAATGGCCGGAAAGGAAGGTGCCCCAAACTCAACTTTTTCCGTCTGCTTCTCCAATATTTTATATAGCGCCGGATGCCCGTCCCAAAATTCCTTTTGTCCATCCATAGAAGCCCATATTGTCAAACCGGATGATTCCTCTATCACGGATGGGGATAGGGGCGCTGACCATACAAAGAACAGACAGCCAAACAGGACAAAAACAGATATAGCCTTAAGATTAAAAAAATTACGCATGGGGTCCTCCTAAAATGTGAAAAACCATAATGACTTACCCGGAATACTTTTAGCCATTCGGAAGAGAAGGATGTTTCTGTTTATTTAGCGTCATATCAGTATGAGGCCGGGCATTCCTTTACATTTGTGAAAAAATAGGAGGATGTTATTACCATTTTCTGTGACAATACGCAACATTTAAGGATTTGTGATATCCGGCATACGGTTTCCGGCCGCGGGCAAGGAAAAGATAAAATCATATATGCTGATCATTTTTCGGAATAAAAAAAGCCATCCCACGGGATGGCCTCTTATTGGACTCTGTTCCCTACCGCTTTTTAATCGTATAGGTCAGCGACGTGCTGCAGGCATTATGACCCGGATTCAACGTGATGGTTTTAGTACCGCTGCCCAGGTTTGTCCAGACACTGTTGCGAAACTCATGACGGATGGAACCCGATTTTTTATTCATCCTGCTATCGCCAAAACGATTGCCGAGAACATCTTTATCCCACTCCTTGCAGGTAAAAGTCACCTTGATATAATTACCCTCTTTTAAATTGGCCACGAAAGAGTGATCCCAGTTAAGAGCGATACTCTGGCCGCTTTTGGCGGAAATGGAAGATTTATGAAATTTTTTATTACCGGCGGAAATGGTAACCCATATTTCAAAATCACCCTCGCCTATGCTGTCGCAATCCTTGATCGCCTTAAAACTTTTGATGGTCACGTCAAAAATATCGGCGGTTTTGGTGGATTGACA
Source organism: Calditrichia bacterium (assembly GCA_026991535.1). Taxonomy (GTDB): domain Bacteria; phylum Calditrichota; class Calditrichia; order Calditrichales; family J004; genus J004. The sequence goes on from JALXBH010000134.1 coordinate 3,425, forward strand.
AACGGTGGCGGTATATTCCGTGGTATAGCCGAGACGGGCCAGGGTATGATCCTTTAAATAGCGCACCGTATAGGCGATGGGTACACCCGGATTGGAGCGGGAGTAAACGGCATTGTCGCCCTTGATGATCTTTTCCAGATCGCCGGCGTTACGCGCGCTGACCGCTTCCGAGGCCACGGCCGCGTTGCCCCCCAGGGTAACCACCTCTATGGTGGAATTTTGCAGAATCTTTTTATAGCGCGCCTCCAGGGTTATGTCCACCGAGTAACCGGCGGCATAGCGAAAAGAACTTTCCAGCTCCGAGGAGGTAACGGACAGGGTTGTTTCCATGCGGAACATGATGATGCGCCCGTAAACCACGGAGCTGATATAGGCCGGAGGCGCGTCACCGTCCATCACCGCCTTTACCTGTTCCAGCGACACGGACGGATCAAATACGGAGGAAGGACTTTCCGGCGTGTCCATATCGATGGAATAAAAAGCCTGCTTGTAGGCGGCCATCATCACCTTTTTCTGCTCATTGCTGGTATAGCTGAACTGAGCGGCCACGTCGCCGGTGGCCCAGGAGACATTCAAGCCCACATCCAGGGCCATCTGCTGCGAGGAGTAGGAAGTGGCCAGCCGGTAGGAGGAACTGGAAGGGTTGACGTAACCCTCCTGATAGGCGTTGGCGTTCCACCACTCCAGGGCGCTGTCGATGGCCGCCTGTACGCTGGAGTTTGAGGGCGAGGCAATGCTTTTAACTCCGGCCTCACCGATTCCGGGCAGATCGACGGTAAAAGTCATCGGTGCGCGTGGCAGGGAGATGGGCTCGGGCAGGCCGTCCATCAGGCTGGCGTTACCCTTGACCAACGCCCCGGGCCAGATGATGCCGGCCAACGGACGCAGGATGGCGATATCGTCAAAATTCTGTTTCAGATCGTAGGTGGTGCGGATACAGGTTACCGACTGTGTGTTGCCCGACTCGGTGGTGGTATCGGCCGCCTGCACGCTGCGCTCCTGTGATGATTCCCCCGTGGGTTGCACATTGAGCAACTGTTCGCTGTTGTATTGCAGGTTTTCCACATAGGCGTCTATGTTTTCGGCGGTTTTATCCGGTTGCAGGGGACTGTCCTGCTGACAGGATACGATAATCGCGGCCATCAGGCCGGCTAAAAGAATACGTAGGCTAAACATCTGTTTCCTCCTTTGATTAATAACTTCTCTATCCCTGTAAGCGTAAGAGCCGATCAAAAGCGATCACGGGAAGTAAAAAAAACGGCCGGGTATCAGCCTGCCTTTTGTGAAGGAACCATTAGAATAAAGGCGTCAATTGTTAATCTTTCGCAATATTTTTGATGTTATCTTAGCGGCAACGGGGAGTTATGATGAAAACCTTTTTACTACTGGCAACCATAATGATCAGCCTGCCGAGGGCCCAGACCTGTTGTTCCGCCGGCACGCCGATCCTTTCGGCCATAGACGGCCAGGCCTCGTCGGCGGGAAATTTGCGTCTGGCGCTGAACTATGATTTTAACCGCATTTTGGATGTCTACAACGGAAACCGCGCCATCACCGCCCTGCGGCAACGACAAACGCAAGCCGTTCTGTTAAACATTTCCTATGGCTTCAGCGACCGCTGGGGCGTGGATATTCTCGTAAGCTATATCCGTCATCAGCGGCAGCTCAACACGGCCAATATCAACGGTTCGCTGGATGAGCTCGTCACCGCCGGTCTTGGCGATGCCCTGTTGATGCTGAAATACAACGTACTTGTGCCCGACGTCATCGGCCAGCGGCAACTGACCCTGGGCGCGGGCGTCAAAGTTCCCCTGGGCACGGCGGATTTAAAAAACAGCGGCATCCTGCTGCCGGCGGATATGCAGCCCGGTACCGGCTCCTGGGATTTTGCCGGCTGGATGCTGTTTTCCCAGGGGCTCCTGCCCGCGTGGCCGTTAACGCTCACCCTGCGTTCCTCGCTGCGCCTGAATGGCGGGAATAACCGCTTTGGCGTGGCCGGTGACAGCCGGTTCAGCAGCTACCGTTTTGGCGGGGTCTACACCCTGTCGGCCGCCATGCATTACCGTTATGAGGAAACGATCCTGAGTCTGCAGGGCCGTTTTCGCTATTCCGGCCGCGACCGCTTTGCCGGGCAGGCGGTGAGCAATACCGGGGGGCGATGGTTCTATCTGACCGGCGGCCTGACCGTTAACCGCTGGGCGCCCTTTAGCGGACAGTTGTTGCTTACCCTGCCTTTGTGGCGGAACGTCAATGAAGTTCAACTTACCACCAGCTACCGCCTGACCACGGTAGTATCCTGGTATTTTCAATAAGGAGAATAACATGCGCATTTTATCTTTGATCATCGCTTTTGGCCTTTACGGCTGCGACATGGTGCAAAATACCGGACAGGGTCAAGACGGTGAGTGGCTTATCCCCAGAGGGGAAGTACGCGACGGCGGCCCAGGCAAGGACGGCATCCCCGCCCTTGAGAACCCCGCCTTTATCAACATGGATAACGCGGATTACATGCAGAATGATGATCTGGTAACCCTGGCCCGCGTCGGCAATGA
>JALXBH010000135.1 GCA_026991535.1 Calditrichia bacterium
TAGTCCAGCAGGGGAAAAACCCGCGTGGCCACGGCCCGTTGATGTTGCTGCCAGGCGCGGTCTTCGGCGATGCCCTGGCGATAAGGTTCGTTGGCATCGCTAAAGATAAAAGCGGGTTGCCGCGAGGAAACCGCTTCACGGATCATGCGTATGGTGGCGCCGTGATAGCCGGGCGAGGTTTGCAGGGTGCGGATATTTTCCCAGCCCAGGGCCCACAAGGCCGGATTAAAAGCATCATCGGGCGCTTTATCCGTGGCGGCGTTAATCACCACCGTCTGGATGGGCTTGCCGCTGGCCGACCATGGGCCGAAGGTGTTCATGAACTGGCTGTCGAAGCCGCTGCGATCCATAAAGATGACCACGGCCGGGCACCAGCTTTTTTCGCTCACGCTTAAATCCTCCCATCCGCCGGCCGACCGGTAGGCGGTACGGCTGCCTTCCAGCAGGGTGGCCGCTTCCCGTAAATGGTTGAATACGGGGAGGAGTTGTTGAACAAATCCCTCGAACATACCCCGGGCCTTTTCCATCAGTTGGGAACTGTTGCTGTTCAGCCAGGGATAGGCAAAGGGGTTGTAGGGGTAGTCGGCCATCCAGCTCAGGGCGCCTTCGGCATTAAAAACCATGCCCAGCACCGAGGCGCCGTAACCGTCGCCGCCCCGGCTCAGCAATTGGCGATCCTCTTTCAGCCTGTGAATCAGGCTGCTGTATTGTTTTAACTTTTGTGTGCGCGCCTTGCTGCTCTTTTGCTCTTTTTCACGGGAGGTGATCAGTTGGCCGATGCCCTCTTCGGCGGAATCGAGTTCGTGTAGCCGTTGGTAAAAATCATCAAAACTGTTCAGATCCACCGCTTCGTTCAGCAGGTTCTGAGCCTTTACTTCCAGGCGGTGAATTGTGCTGTTCAGTTCTTCCAGCCATTCCTGTCGCTTAGGTTGCAGGGCCGTTTCCATGGCACTCAGGGCCAGGTGGACGGCGGTTTTTACCCCGCTGCCGGGCAGGCCGTTGTCGCCGCCGGGCATGGAGAGGTAGGCGGTACGGTTGATCAGCCGGTACATCTCCCGGTTATCGGCGTCGATAAAGTCGTCAAATTCGGACTGGCGGTTTTCCGGCAGACCGCTCATCAGTTCAAACTGCCGTTTGTAGGTCTCTATGATATCCGGCCGGGCTTCGATGCGCTCCAGCGCCTGATCGGGACAAATGCTGATGCAGGCACTGCACCCCTTGCAGGTGTAGGGGTTGATGACGATGCTCAGCAGGCGTCCGCTGCCCTTGCTGGTCTGTTCCGGCTGCTCATAAAAGCTTTGTGATTTTACCAGGGGAAAGCCCGAGAGGAAGGGCAGGATGCCGTTGAACTCCGAACGGAGCCCCTCTTCCTTTTCCTCGTCGGCTTGTAGCTTGTCCATCAGGAATTCAAAGGATTGTTCGAAGAGCGCGCCCGCGTCCCGCATATCGGCGGGCAGGCTGTCTTTCAACCGCTTATCGGCCAGTTTAATCAGGTTATTTTGCAGCCGACTGAGTTGATTAAGGGAATGATCCGCTTCCGCGGCGCGTTTTACCGCCGCCTGCCATAAATCCCCGGCCGTAAAAATGACCGTGGGCAGGGCCGATTCCGGGCAGTTGGCCCAGCACAGACCGCAGGCGGTACAGTTTTCGGCGT
>JALXBH010000136.1 GCA_026991535.1 Calditrichia bacterium
CTTATACAATCAGACACATTTTCCCCATAAAAAAAGCTCCCCCGCATAAATTCGGAGGAGCTTAGCTCAAATAAAGTCTTATCCCGCCAAATTTATTTCATCAACACCATGCGGCGCGATTCTACAAAATTTTCCGTGCTCAGGCGATAGATATAAATCCCGGAGGGCATCTCCAGTCCGGCACTGTTCCGGCCATTCCACACGGTGTTATAACGACCGGCTTCGATTTCTCCGTTAAACAGGTCGGCTATTTTTTGTCCCAAAAGATTATAAACCGCCAGGGTGGCTTTTACTCTCCCGGAAGCGGAAGCGGGAACGTCAAAACTGATTCTTGTGGACGGGTTAAACGGGTTGGGGCTGTTTTGATACAGAGCAAAAGCGGCGGGAACAACACCGCTGCCCGGGTCTGTAATTGCCGCATCGGGTGTGGCGCTTATGGGTCCGTGCTCCGTACGGACGCCATTATTATCCACATCCACCAGCTTATAGTAATAGGTAGTTCCGTTGTTAACATATTTATCAATATAAATATAGTCATGCGACTGATTACTTGTACCGGCTCCTCTTAAAGTAGAGTTTCGTGTATAGGAATCTAACAGTTGAAAATCTCCCTTGGGATTTTCACTTCGCAATACTTCAAAGCCTTGGTTTTGTAACTCGGAAGCAGTTTTCCACCTCAAGGTAACGCGGCTATCTCCGGCAGTGGCGGAAAAAAAGGTTAGCTCTACGGGCAAGGATTGATCATTAATGCCATCAGAATTTACAACACCGGGTGTTTCTGGAAAAGGGCCGCCCCATGTAAAGGCACTGTAATCGGTTCCCTTCCCAATAAGTTGTAATGATTCTCCTACATTTGTTGTATTATTACTCTCACTGACCCCTACATCAGTACTGGTCATACCATTTGCGGGCCCATCGGTTGCCGTAATGACGCCCTCATAGCTTAAAAATTGAATCACAACCCCATTTGTATCTAAAGCAAAGCCATCAGGCGAGCCATTCTGAATACTCGCAATACGTTTATAGTATATGGTAAATCCATCCGCCGTAGTACCTTCGGTAAATGTACTCAATGAGTGTGTTCCATAAACAGCGCCATCATTTCCATTATATAGGGATAATGTCACGGTGTTGGTTACAGTACCCTGTGGGACAACTACTTCCACAAATTCTAGTGTATCCGTTCCAATATTATCATAGTGGAATTCGTTTATCCAAAACGATTGGCCCGAAGTTGACAGTACTATAGTAAAAATAAATAGAAATAAACGGTTCATAAATACCTCCTCCAATATAAATGAACGAAATAAATAAAAATGGGCAGGATAAAATCTTTACAGAGCTAACCTGTTCAATTATACGTTATAGATTACGCGTAAACAAGGGTTCGGGAGACTAATTTGCGAATAAGGTTTTTACATCAATAGGAACATTCCTGATATTTTGTATCTTTTTTCTTCTATTTTGCTCTATATAACAGATTCCAAAGTCTTATATAAGGAGAAGTGTATGGCCAAGCTTGTCATTTTAGGGGCCGGAATTGCCGGCCACACGGCAGCGCTGCATGCCCGCCGTAAACTGGGGAGCCAACATGAAGTTATCGTTATTGCCCCCAATAGTAAATGGAACTGGATCCCTTCCAATATATGGGTGGGCGTGGGCTGGATGAAACCGGAACAGGTGACTTTTGAACTGGCGCCGGTCTATAAAAAGCAGCATATCACTTTCAAGCAGGCCCGGGCGGTTTCCATACATCCGCAGGGTGATAAGGATCATGCACAGCCGTTTGTTTCCATTGAATACACTCACCCCGATAAGGCAGGTCAGAGCGAGCAGGTAGAATATGACTATCTTATAAACGCGACCGGCCCCAAATTGAACTTTGCCGCAACCGAGGGTTTGGGGCCTGATAAAAACAGCCTTTCCGTTTGCACCTACGGCCACGCCCATCAAACCGCGGGCGTTCTGCGGGAGCAGATTGAACGCATGAAGAAAGGGGAACATCTGAAATTCGTGGTCGGTACCGGTCACGGTATGTGTACATGTCAGGGTGCCGCATTCGAATACATCTTTAATCTGGAATTTGAACTGCAAAAAGCGGGGGTAAGGGACAAGGCCACCATCACCTGGCTTTCCAACGAAGTGGAACTGGGCGATTTTGGTATAGGAGGCATGTTGCTTAAGCGCGGCGGTTATATTACCCACAGCCGTATCTTTGCCGAGTCCCTGTTTACCGAACGCGGGCTTCACTGGATAACCCAGGCCCATGTCACCCGGGTGGAAAAGGATCGTACCCATTACGAACTGTTAAACGGCGAAACCGGCGTCATCGAGCATGATTTTGCCATGTTATTGCCCCCCTTTTCCGGCGTGGGCTTAAAAGCTTATGATAAGAATGGCGGCGACATTACCTCCGAGTTGTTTGCCGCTAACGGTTTCATGAAGGTGGACGCCGATTACAGCCCTAAGCCTTACGATCAGTGGAAACCTTCAGACTGGCCCAAAACCTATCAGAATCCCCAATACAAAAATATCTTTGCCGTCGGCATCGCCTTTGCTCCGCCGCATGGTATATCCAAACCGATGAAAAATCCCAACGGCACCCCTATTAATCCCACACCGCCCCGGACAGGAATGCCATCCGGCGTAATGGGACGTATTGTTGCCTACAGCATCGTGGATATGATTAAGGGGAAAAACAAACCGCTCCGGGAAGCCTCCATGGCCAATATGGGAGCCGCCTGTATTGCCTCGGCCGGCGCCGGGCTTTTTAACGGCAGCGGCGTTTCTATGACCATGTACCCCATTATTCCGGATTTTGAGAAATACCCGGAAACCGGACGCGACATCAAATACACCACCGGCGAGATCGGCCTGGCCGGACATTGGATAAAACATGCCCTGCACTTCGCCTTTATCTATAAAGCCAAAGCCCTGCCCCTGTGGATGGCCGTACCCGAATAAAAACAAAGGAGAAATAAAAAAATGGTAAAACGAAATCCCTATGAGCAAAATTACTATCCGCCCGTGCCCACAAAGCTGACGCGTTGGAGCCGGGTTAGCCTGATATGGCAAACCTTCCGCTTCATTGTTCTGAATATTAAAATTTTAAGAATGGTACGTAAGCACTAACAGACAAAAAAAGATACGTTCCCACCCGGGGCGTATCTTTTTAACCATGTCTTAACACACATTTTTTTACCACATTTGCCAAATACTCTTCGCTTATGTAAAGCGTAACCTTGATTCGAGTTACTAATATTCCTATAATGCCCGTTCATATATCCTAACTCGATCGAAATAATGAAAAATCGTTTAACCGCCCTGTGCCTGATGCTTCTGGCAGCGCCGGGAGCAAGCTATGCGCAGGACCCTACCCTGATGCAGGTTTTTTACTGGGATGTGCCCTCCGGGGGCGTCTGGTGGGATTCCCTGGCCGCCAAGGCGCCGGACTTGGCCGCACACGGCGTGGACAAAGTTTGGTTCCCCCCGCCTTTCAAGGGAGCCAGCGGGGGTTATGACATGGGCTACGGCATCGCCGACCACTTTGATGCCGGCGAGTTCAATCAGTACGGCTCCACATCTACCCGCTTCGGAACCCGCGCCCAACTGGAAAATGCCATCGCCGCTTATCATAATCTTGGCGTTGATGTCGTTTGCGACATCGTGATGAACCATACCCTGGGCGGCAGTTTGGAACAGAACGATTACGTGTATAATTATGTTATGGCCGATCGTTATCCACTTTACCCATATGGTAATTACATGTATGTATGGAACAACGCCCCCGCCGAAACCTATTACTTTAAGATAAAGGCCGGAGCCAATGATTTCAGCGAAACCACGCAGGATGACCGGGTCGGCTACTACTCCGTCCGTCCCTGGTTTAATCACAGCAGCGGACAAAATGCCGATGGGCAGGCCAACTGGTACGAGTGGGATATCGGCGATGGCGATTCCGGCCCCTTTGATGCCTTTGAGATAGACCTGCCCGGCCGGGTGATGGAAGGGAATATTGCCACCGTCGGCGATGTGGATGAGTACTACATTGTCCACACTGGAGGATATATGGAACTCAAAGTCTGGTCATCGGATCTGGGCGGTGACCGTGATTTTAAGATGTTCGAGGTGTATAATTCCTCCGGGCAAAATGTAACCGACAGCATGAAAATTCATACCTGGACAGCCATGAGTCCGGCCAGCGGCCGCTTCCCCAAATCGGCCGTCAATTATCATCCCAACCCGGTGCATAACGACATTCTGCCTGACTATCATGATCCTGTCTTCGGCCAGGACTTTTGCTACTGGTCGGGCAATACCGGCGACAGCCTTAAGGTCTGGGGCAGCTGGTTGACCCAGACGCTGGGGTTTGACGGTTACCGTTTTGACGTGGCCAAAGGCATAGACCCCTATTATGTGGCCGAATGGCTTAATGTTTCCGCCATGCAAAACCGCTACGCCGTGGCCGAACACTGGAGCGACGTCTCGGCCATCAGCTATTGGGTCAATACGGTCAACAACAATCTGACCGGTTCCAAAACCATGACCGGCTTTGATTTTCCCCTGCGCTATGCCCTGCAAAGCATGTGCGATGACCCCAACTATGACGTACGCAACCTGCATACGGAGGGTCTGTACAACAATGGTCTGGACGGTCCTTATGTCAGTACCTTTGTCAACAACCATGACGTCTGGCGTCCCTACACTTCCGCTCATGACCCGATCATTAACGACCTTATCCTGGCCTATGCGGTAATTATGACCAACCCCGGAACGGCAACCCTTTTCTGGCCGGATTATTACGGCGGTACTTTTTACAACAGCGATCAGACCGAATCCTTTACCATGAGCGGATTGAAGACGGAACTGGACCGCCTGTTGGAAATTCGCCGTTCCTTTGTTTCCGGCCCTTTCCACAAGCTCAGCGAAATGGGCAACCCCGTTTATAAAAAAGGCAACGACCGCTACGGGGCAGACTTCGCCGGTGCCGAAACCCGCCTTTATATCACCGAGCGCGAAGGTGGCGGCGCGGGTTCCAGGGGGGGCTCCATTCTTATCGTCAACACCCACCCAAGCGATACGCTTGGGGCCTGGGTAACGGTACAGAACAGTATCGGCTCAAGCACTCTGGAAGACTATACCGGAAACCGCGGCGGACAGGAAACCATCGCCGCCGATAACCGCGTGTTTGTTCATGCCAATCCCCGAAGCTATGCCATCTGGGCTCCCGCGGGCCAGGATATCACCCTGCCCGTGGAGCTGAGTTCCTTTTCACTGGAGCAGGACGCGGCAGGGGTGCATGTCAGCTGGTCCACCGCCTCCGAAACGGATAACGCCTGGTTTGAGATTGAACGGGCCGCAACGGATGAGTCTTTTGCGCGCATCAACACAAAACGGATACCGGCCGAGGGCAACAGCGCGGGCGCCCGTTACAGCTATCTGGACAGTACGGTGAGCGATGGTGTTTACAGTTACCGTCTGGTGGACGTAAGTCTGGATGGCCGGCGCACCACTCACCCGGCCCAAACCATCAGCGTAACACGTCCGCTAAGTTTTAGCCTTGGCCAAAACTACCCCAATCCCTTTAACCCGGCCACGCAAATATCATTCACTTTGAGCAGAGCGGCCGCTATCCGCCTGGAGCTTTTTGACGCACGAGGCCGGAAGGTAATGACACTGGCCCGCGGCTTGTTCACGGCGGGCAGCCATGCCATTCGCCTTGAAGACGGCTCACTGGCCAGCGGGGTTTATATTTACCGGCTTCAAAGCGGCGGAAGGGTTCAAAGCAGAAAAATGCTGCTGGTTCGATAAGGAGAGCAGAATGAAACTGGCCACGCTGTGCTATGTACAAAACGAGACCCACACGTTGATGCTGCACAGAAACAAAAAAGAGAACGACACCCACAGGGGAAAATGGAATGGACTGGG
>JALXBH010000137.1 GCA_026991535.1 Calditrichia bacterium
GGGAGGGGCCGGGGGAGGGGTTCGAAAGCCCACGCCGAAGTCTCAATGCGCCGCCTTTGCCCGGTATTTCCCCTTTTTATGGCGCTTGTCAAAACAGATTAGGTAAATCATGAAAACCTGCCTATATTATATGCTTTGATAAATTTAACAGACAGGATTTAGTTTGACGAACGTAACTTTTGAAGATTTAGGACTATCACCGGAAACATTAAAAGCAGTAAAAGACCTGGGTTTTGAACAACCCACCGAGATACAGGAAAAGGTGTTGCCGGTATTAATGGAGAAGCAGCTGGATATTATCGCGCTCTCCCAAACGGGCACCGGCAAAACCGCCGCATACAGTTTACCCATCATAGAAAAAATCGATCTTGAAGGCTGGCAGACCCAGGCGCTTATATTAAGCCCCACGCGCGAGCTGTGCATTCAGATCAGCAAGGATATTCAATCCTATGCCAAATATATCCCCGGCCTGCGGGTGGTGCCCGTCTATGGCGGCGCCGATATCCAAAAGCAGATACGGGATTTAAAAAAGGGCGCGCATATCATCGTGGCCACCCCGGGACGTATTCTGGATCTGATCGGCCGGAGCAAGGCCGACGTCAGCATGGTTAATACCGTTGTGCTGGATGAGGCCGATGAAATGCTGAATATGGGTTTTAAGGAAGACCTCAACGCCATTTTATTTGAAACGCCGCGCGACAAGAACACCTTGCTCTTTTCGGCGACCATGCCTTCCGAGGCCGATCGGCTGGCCAAACAGTATATGGAAGAGCCTCTGCGTATCACCGTGGGAAAAAAGAATTCCGGCGCCGAGAATGTCAGCCACTACTTTTACATGGTTCAGGCCAGGGATCGCTATAAAGCCCTGCGCCGCCTGGTGGATTATAACCCCGATATGTACGCCATCGTTTTTTGCCGTACCCGGCGCGAGTCCAAGGAAATTGCCGACCGCCTGATGCGCGACGGTTATGAGGCCGACGCCCTGCATGGCGACCTGACCCAGGCCCAGCGTGACCATGTGATGAATAAATTTCGCCTGCGTCATATCCGCCTGCTGGTGGCCACCGATGTGGCGGCCCGCGGTTTGGATGTTAACGACCTGACCCATGTGATCAATATCGATCTGCCCGAGGATGTGGAAGCCTATACCCATCGCAGCGGTCGTACCGGTCGCGCCGGTAAGACCGGTGTCTGCATGAGTATCATCCACAGCCGGGAGAAAGGCCGTCTGCGTCGTATTGAGAATATCATTAAAATGGAAATCGTTCAACAGCCGGTACCCAGCGGGGAAAAGATTGTTGAGCAGCAGGTATTGCATTTTGTGGATCGCCTGCGCGCCGTGGAGATGAATGACCCTTCTCAGGATGCTTTGCTGGAAACGGCCCGGGAACGACTGGCCGATTTAAGCAAGGAAGAGCTGGTGGATCGTTTGGTGGCGCTGGAGCTGAGTTTACTGATCAAGGCCTATAAAAACGCGCCCGATCTGGATTATAAGGAAAAACACGGCAGCCGGGGCGAGCGTGAGCGCGGCCGGGGTCGTGACCGAAAGCCCATGCGCGAGGGACGCCGTTCCGCCGGATACGGACGGGATCGCGGCAACTGGGTACGCTTTCATATCGGCGTGGGTGAGAAGCAGGGCCTGCAGGCCGGTGATATTATCGGCATGATCAACCGCGCTACCCGCAGCAAGGATATTCCCGTGGGCAAGATCGAAATCTTAAAAAGCTTTGCCTTCTTTGAAGTAGACGCCAACTATGTGGATGGCGTGGAACAGGGCATGCGCAAGGCTGATTTTCGCGGAAAGCCGGTAAGGGTGGAACGGGCGGAAAATTCGGGCCCGCGCGCACCCCGGGCGCCGCGCCGTAAGAAAGAGCGCGTCTGGTAAAATAACAGGCGCTCCATTGGTTTGAAGCTACCGGTGTTTCCCGAGGGGAAATGATGGTAGCTTTTTTTGTTTGTGGCCGACCGGCGGGCGGCCCTTTTATGCGCACCGCTGTAAGCGGCCAGCGGTAAAAGGGCTTTATCGTATTGTATGAATTGTTCAAAAGAGCTAATTTTGAGAAAAAAAAGGAATACAGGTGTCTTTTCTGCAAATTCTCAGGCAACGCCTTGCCGGAAATGAAAGCAGGGTGCTTTACCTGGCCATGCTGACCATGGGCGCCAGCGGGCTGGCCTTTGAGTATACTCTGAGCAAGATTTCCGGTGATATCCTGGGCAATTCGGTACAGCAATGGGCCGTCATCATCGGCGTGATGATGTTTTTTATGGGCATCGGCAGCGATGTGCAAAAATATGTGGCGGAGAAAAATCTGTTTGACGCCTTTGTTTTCCTGGAAACGGTTTTGGCCCTGGCCGGCGCCCTGGGGCCGATAGTCTTCATTTATATCTACGGACTTTTCCCTTTCCATTTTGTGCTGGTGCAATACTTCTTCATTATTGCCATCGGTTTAATCATCGGCATGGAAGTGCCACTGGTGTCGCGGCTGAATGCCCGCTTTTTGCCGGAACTGCGTTTAAACCTGGCCGCCGTGCTTAAGATGGATTATATCGGCGCCCTGCTGGGCGCCCTGGCCTGGATATTCCTGCTGGTGCCCAATTATGAATTGAGCCGGGTGGCTTTTCTGATAGCCTTTTTTAACTGGGGCGTGGCGCTCATTTCCCTCTACTTTTTCCGCCGCCAGGTTGTGCGCGGGCGGCTCCTGGCCGCCGTTAATCTGTTGGTGGGACTGACGCTTGTCGTCGGCTTTTTTAATGTGGATCGCTGGCGGATTGACGCCGAGCAGTATCTCTATCGCGACCGGATTGTCTACAGCCACACCACTCCCTATCAGCATATCGTGCTTACCGAGGGACGGAACGGGGATATTTCCTGTTATATCAACGGTCACTTGCAGTTTTACAGCGGGGATGAATTTATCTATCATGAAAACCTGGTGCATACGGTGATGAATGCCGCGCCCGTCCATGCCAATGTTTTGATACTGGGTGGCGGTGACGGACTGGCCCTGCGCGAAGTGCTGAAGTATAAGGATGTGCGCCGGGTGACCCTGTGCGATCTGGATCCGCAAATGACACAGTTGGCGGCGGAAAATCCTTTTTTCCGCGGGCTGAACCGCGACGCCCTGAACGACAATGAACGGGTGAAGGTTGTCGAGGCGGCAGTAAGTCCGGGCGAGAGTTATACCGTCTTCAGTAAAAACGATAAATATCTGTGGCGCGGCGGTTATGATTCCGTGGCCACCGTCCATGTGGTGAATATGGACGCCGCCAGGTTCGTGGAGCGCATTTCCGGCATGTACGATGTGATCATTGTCGATTTTCCCGATCCCAACGCGCCGGATCTGGCCAAGCTCTATTCCAAAACCTTTTACGAACATCTGCGTAAAAAGCTGTCCAGGGACGGGTTGATGATTCAGCAGTCCACATCCCCCTATCACGCGCGGGAGGTCTTTTTAAGCATAGGAAAAACCATGCGCGACGCGGGCTTAAGCACGGTGCCGCTCAAGGACAATGTGCCCAGCTTTGGCGAATGGGGCTGGTGGATCGCCGGGCGGGCGGAAAATTATAGCCCCGGCCGAATAAAAAAAGCCCTGCGGGGTATAAAGAACATCGCCGTTGAAACCCGTTACCTGACGGCCCCGCTCATCCGGGCCAATATGGTTTTCCCCCGGGACGCGCTGAATGATGATGATATCCGCGTGAATACACTTGGTAATAGTGTTATTTATCATTATTATCTGAATGCCTGGCAAAATGAGTAATACCAAAAAATCGAGAGGTGCATCTTGAACGAAAACATATTTAAATACCTGGCGCTCTTCTTTTTTGTGATCATGATCTGGTCTTTTTGTTCGGAGCCGGACAGAAGCGGGGATGTGTATGATGTAAACGTACAGACCCTGACCCCGGCCAGCGACGGACTCGATCTGAAGGCGGTGGGCGCCCTGCTTAAAAAGGCGAAGGATGCCGAATCGCTGGAACGGATGTTGAATGATCCGAAGGAAGGCGTCAACAATCTGGATTTAAACGGTGACGGCAAGGTGGACTATATCAAGGTGACCGAATACGGTGATGACAAGGTACGTGGCTTTTCGCTGACCACCGAACCGGCCAGGGGGGAAGAGCAGGAACTGGCCACCATCGAAGTGGAAAAAGCGGGTGACAAGGCCAATGTGGATATCAGGGGCAATGAACAGATTTACGGTCCGCGCAGCTATTATCATTCCAGCTTTGGGCTGACGGACTTTTTGATCATGAGCTATCTGTTCAGTCCGCACCGTTTTTATATGTCGCCCTGGTCCTACGGTTACTATCCCGGGTACTACCGGCCCTATTCCACCATGGACTACAACAGCTACCGCAACCGGACGTCTTCCTACAACCGTTCCGGACGCTTTGTAAAGACCAACGCGCCCAATGTGACAAGCACGGTCAAATCGCCCAACAGCGGCAAAACGGCCACCAGCGTGCGCGCTCCCCTGAAAAATCCCACCAAATCCCAAAAAAGCTTTCAGGCACGATCGGTAAAAAGCAGCCGCAGCGGTGGTTTCGGGCGCTCGTCTTCGGTACGGCGGGGCTCATCTTCACGCAGCGGCGGTTACCGCTCCGGTAAATAATAAAATGAGGTGCATATGGAAAATTATATTCAAGAGTTGTTAAATACGGAGCCGGTGTTCTGGCTGTTACAATTCGAAGGCGCGGCCTACCTTTTAACGGTTTTTCTGGTTTTATATGCCGCCAAGCTTTTTTATGATCTGTTTACTCCTTTCAACGTCAATGAGCAACTGACGGAAAAGGATAACAAGGCCGTGGCGGTTTCTTTTTCCGGGTATATGTTTGGCATGTTGATCATCCTGCTGGGTATTTTCCATGAAGGAAGTTCCGGCTCCCCGGCCGTTCATGAAGGAATAAACCTGGTCAGGGATTTAATCGATACGCTCATCTGGGGCGTTATCGGCGTCATTCTTCTTAACCTGGCCCGCCTTATCAATGACCGGCTGATTCTTTCGCGCTTTAGCGTGATCCGGGAACTGGTGGAAGACCGGAACGTGGGCACCGGCGCCGTGCTTTGGGGCGGCTATATCGGCTCGGCGTTGATTATACAGGCGGCCATTTCCGGAGAGTCCTCGGGCTGGCTATGGGATGTGGCCGGATCGCTGCTTTTTTTCCTCATCGGACAAATCGGTTTTATCGTCTATGCCAAAATCTATGAGTGGCAAACCCGCTTTGAACTGCACAAGGAGCTCGAGGCGGATAACGTGGCCGCCGGCGTTGCCTTTGGTCTGAGCCTGGTGGCCGTGGGCATTTTGCTTTCGGGATATCTCTATCTGTACGATTCGCTGCCGGGATTTCTGGTCTGGCTGGTCATAAGCTGGTTTGTGCTGGCCGTCAGCCGGTACATCGTCGATAAGCTTATCCTGCCCGGGGCGCTTTTGGATGAGGAAATTTCCCGCGACCGTAACTGGGGCGCGGCCCTGGTGGAAGGCAGCATCGCCGTGGGCATGGCCCTGTTGATCGTACCTGCCTTTCTGGCCTGAGCTTAACATTAATCATTAAAGAGGGCAGATGAAGAAATATCAATTAAGCACGCAGCAGAAAAAGGACTTTGCCGGTATCTATCTGCTGGAGTATATGATCAATACTCCCTATACGCCTCCCATTTTTCTGGAAGGTAACGATCAGGATCTGGAAGAGGTGCTGGCGGAACTGATGGCCGGCGGATGGATAGAGATCCACAATAACGAAAAATATGTGCCCACGGAAAAAGGACGTAAGCGCTTAAAGAAATTTATGGCCCGCTACAGTGAATATCTGACTATTTTTGATATTTACTGCGCCGTTGATCTGGAAAAGGGCGAGTTTGCTTTTTCCCGCTGGGCCGAATTTGACAGTGACG
Organism: Calditrichia bacterium; assembly: GCA_026991535.1. Lineage (GTDB taxonomy): Bacteria > Calditrichota > Calditrichia > Calditrichales > J004 > J004. Next base: position 5,897 of record JALXBH010000137.1, read on the forward strand.
AGGCTTTCCGGGCCTATTTGCAGGAAGA
>JALXBH010000138.1 GCA_026991535.1 Calditrichia bacterium
CGGGGTGGGGAAGAAAACAGCCCAACGGTTGATTGTTGAATTAAAAGGAAAATTTGAGGATGACATGCTCATTTCCGGAAAACGGGAAGAAGAGCAAAGCCCTCCCCTAAACAGCATGGAAAAAGAGGCCTTAATGGCCCTGTTGGCCCTGGGGTATAAAAAACCCGTTGCCGAAAGGGCGCTGGCGCGCATAAAAAAACAGGGGCGCTATACAAGTTTGGAAGCCTTGTTAAAAGACGCCCTGCAGGTGGTGTAGATGAGCGATATCATCAGACCCGGCTTTAACGAAGACGACGCGGAGATAGAACTTACACTACGCCCGCAAAGTCTTAAGGATTTTATCGGTCAGGAAAAGGTGAAGGAAAACCTGTCCGTTTTTATCGAGGCCGCCCTGCAAAGGGAAGAGGCGCTGGATCATGTTCTGCTTTACGGGCCGCCGGGGTTGGGCAAAACCACTCTGGCCATGATCCTGAGCCGGGAGCTGAATGTGGACATAAAAACCACTTCCGGTCCCGTTCTGGAACGCGCGGGAGACCTGGCGGGCCTGCTGACGAACCTGAACGACAAGGACGTCATGTTCATCGATGAGATTCACCGTGTGAACAATGTGGTGGAAGAATTCCTCTATTCGGCCATGGAGGACTTTCACATAGACATCATGCTGGATAAGGGTCCCAACGCCCGCTCCGTTCAACTGGCGCTGGCCCCTTTTACCCTTGTGGGGGCAACTACCCGCGCAGGGCTGTTAACGGCGCCCATGCGGGCACGCTTTGGCGTTGTGTTGCGCATGAACTATTATGAGGCCCGGGAGTTGGCGCTTATCATCAAACGATCGGCGCAAATTTTAAATATTCCGATCGATGAGGCCGCCGCCCTGGAGATAGCAGGTCGCTCGCGCGGCACGCCGCGCGTGGCCAACCGTCTTTTACGGCGCATCAGGGATTTTGCCCAGGTACTGGCCGATAACCGGATCACGCTGGACGTGGCCCGTGACGCCCTGGAGAGGCTGGATGTGGACAGCAGGGGGTTGGATGAAATGGATAAAAGAATCTTAAAGGTTATTATTGAAAAATATAACGGCGGCCCCGTGGGGCTTAATACCATTGCCGTTGCCGTTGGAGAGGAGAGCGATACCATAGAAGAGGTCTATGAACCCTTTCTGATTCAACAGGGATTTATAAAAAGGACGGCCCGTGGCCGTATGGTTACCCAAAGCGCTTATGAGCACTTTGGGCTAAGCAGGGGAAACAATCCGGACTCTTTGCAAGAGAGTCTGTTCTAATTTAATAAACGTAGTTAGGAGTTTACGTATGAAGCTTTCCGAAATAACATTTGATGTTCCCGGAAAATTGGTTGCCCAGTACCCGATAGAGAAACGGGACGAGTGCCGCTTAATGGTTGTTAACCGCAAGGAGCGTTCCTACGATGAGAAGATATTTAAGGACGTTATCGACTATCTGAATGAAGGCGACGCCATTGTGGTGAACGATACCCGTGTTTTTCCGGCCCGGGTATTTGGTGTAAAGGAAAAAACCGACGCGCAGGTAGAGCTGCTTTTATTGCGTCAACTGGAAAAAACCATGTGGGAAGTTTTGGTAAAGCCGGCCCGAAAAGTGCGCGTGGGAAACCGTATTCAAATCACGGAAGACCTGGGATGCGATGTTATCGATAATACCACCTCCGGCGGCCGCGTGGTTCGTTTTGATTATAACGGCTCGGATTTCTTCGATCTGATCGGCAAGGTGGGTAAAACGCCCTTGCCGCCTTATATCAAGCGCGAAGCGGAAGAAAAGGATAAAACCACCTATCAGACCGTTTATGCCAAAAAGAATGGCGCCATTGCCGCTCCGACGGCGGGATTGCATTTTACCGAAGAGCTTTTGGAAAAAATAAAAGCCAAGGGCGTTAAGATTATTCCCATTACCCTGCATGTCGGTCTGGGTACTTTCCGTCCCATACAGGTGGAAGATATTTCCCGCCACAGCATGGACTCCGAGTATTACGAAGTTTCTCCCGAGTCCGCCGAGGAGATCAATGAGGTGAAACGCAACGGCGGCAAGATTTTTGCCGTGGGCACCACCGTGGTAAGAGCTCTGGAAACCATTGCCACCGTGGACAAGTTTGTAAAAGCCAATTCCGGATGGACCGACAAGTTTATTCATCCACCCTATATGTTTAAAATAGTGGACGGTCTGATAACCAACTTTCACTTTTCCGGTTCAACGCTTTTTTTACTGACCTGTGCCTTCGCCAGCCATGACATGATGATGGAAGCCTATAAAATGGCCATCAAGAAAAAATACCGTTTTCATAGTTATGGCGACGCTATGTTGATCGTCTAAGCGATGATGGCATGGATTGAGCAGCTCATTGCGCATGTTGATCCGCTCACCGCTTATCTGTTGCTTTTTATCAGCGCCTTTGTGGAAAACACCTTTCCCCCTGTCCCCGGGGATACGGTAACCGTCATAGGCGCCTATCTTATTACAACGGGTAAGCTTTCCTTTTACGGAGTGTGGCTCTCAACCACATTGGGCAGTGTTCTGGGCTTTTTTACGATGTTTGTCATCGGCTCGCGCTTTGGTACCGCCTTTATTGAAAAAGGCCGTCGCTCAAGCTATTTTCAGCCGGAGCACATCGTAAAAACAGAACTTTGGTTTGATAAATATGGTTACTGGATTATTGCCGCCAACCGCTTCCTAAGCGGAACACGCAGCGTAATCTCTCTGTTTGCCGGTATCTTTAAGTTAAAATGGATGCCGGTTCTTTTTTTGGCAACCCTCAGCGCTTTGGTCTGGAACGGTTTATTGATGCTGGCGGGTTACCTGCTGGGTTCCAACTGGCCGCTGATTCTGGACTACATCAGCCAGTACAACAAGGTTGTGATTGTGTTGACAGTAGCCGTGGCAGGCGGCTTTATTATTTATCGTTATTTAAAAAAGAGAAAAAAATGAGTAATACGGTTCGGGTACGCTTTGCTCCCAGTCCCACGGGATATGTGCATATTGGCAGTTTACGCACGGCCCTGTATAATTATCTGTTTGCCCGTAAAAACAAGGGCGTTAATATTTTAAGAATCGAGGATACGGATCGCAACCGTCTGGTGGAAGGCGCGGTGGAAAATCTGTTGCGCACCATGGAGTGGGCCGGCATCGATTTTGACGAGAGCGTGGAAAAAGGAGGGCCTTTTGGCCCTTACCGTCAGTCGGAACGCCTCGATATCTATAAAAAACATATCGACCTTTTACTGGAAAAGGGTCATGCCTATTATTGTTTCGCCACGGCGGAAGAGCTGGATGAGATGCGCCGGCAACAGGAAGCGCGCGGCGAGGCCCCCAAATATGACGGACGTTACCGGGATTATCCCCGGGATCAGGCCCGGCGGCGCGTTGAACAGGGCGAGGCTTATGTCGTCCGCATGCGCGTACCGGACTCCGGCGAAACCCGTTTTAGGGATGTGGTGCGCGGCGAGGTGGCTTTTCAAAATGATCTCCTTGACGATCAGGTATTGCTTAAGGGGGACGGTTTTCCCACCTACCACCTGGCGAATGTGGTGGATGATCACCTTATGGGTGTAACGCACGTTATCCGGGGAGAAGAGTGGCTGCCCAGTACGCCTAAACATGTGCTTTTATACCGCTTCTTCGGTTGGGAAATGCCCCGTTTTGCCCATCTGCCCCTGTTGTTAAATGCCGACCGCAGTAAGCTGAGCAAACGTCAGGGGGATGTGGCCGTGGAAGATTATATCAAAAAAGGCTATCTGCCTCAGGCTCTGGTAAATTTTGTGGCCCTTCTGGGCTGGAATCCCGGTGAAGACCGTGAACTGTTCAGCATGGACGATCTCACGGAAGCCTTTCGTCTGGAAAAAGTCAACAAGGCCGGCGCGGTGTTTGATGTGGATAAACTCAACTGGATGAACGGTCAGTATCTGCGCGAGATGGATACCGGCCCCTTAACGGCATTCCTTAAGCCTTTTTTTGAACAGGCCGGACTCGACGTCAGCGATCCTCAGGTGCTGGAGAAAATGGCCAGAGCCGTGGCCCCAAGGATAAACAAGGGTGAGGATGTGGCCGCTTTTGCCGATCTGTTAAGGGGAGAAATGCCCGATATAACCGAAGCCGAAGCCCTTGAAATTTTAAACCTTCCCGATACGACAGGGGTATTGCAACGCTTTGTCCAAAAAGCATCCGCCCTCGGTCATTTAAGTCCGGAATCCTTTAAGCAGATTATGAAGGAGATTCAGAAAGAAGAGGGCGTAAAGGGACCCGCGCTATGGAAACCCGTGCGCGTGGCCATAACATCTGGCACTTCCGGCCCGGATCTGCCGTTGGTAATCGATATCCTTGGCCGGGAAAAGGTTGTGGCCATGGTAAGACATGTTCTAGAAAATTATTGCAACTCTTAATTACGGTGAGTTTAACGATGTCTGCGGAAAATACAACACAGCAAAACAATTTTATACGAACGATTATCGACGAACATAATGCCAGTAACCGTTTTGGCGGACGGGTGCAACTGCGCTTTCCTCCGGAACCCAACGGCTATCTGCATATCGGACATGTAAAATCCATATGTCTGAATTTCGGATTGGCCAGGGATTATAACGGCAAATGCAATCTAAGGTTTGATGACACCAATCCCGTTAAAGAAGAAGATGAATATGTGCGGGCCATTAAGGAAGATATTAAATGGCTCGGTTTCGACTGGGGGGAAACGGAGTTTTATGCCTCGGATTACTTTGACACGCTCTACGAATATGCGCAAAAACTGGTAGGGAAGGGCCTGGCCTATGTGGACGATCTCTCATCCGAAGAGATCCGAGCTTATCGCGGCACCTTAAAGGAGCCGGGGAAAAACAGCCCCTGGCGGGAGCGCTCCGTTGAAGAAAACCTTGATCTTCTGGAACGCATGAAACGGGGGGAATTCCCCGACGGAACAAAAGTATTACGGGCCAAGATCGATATGAGCTCGCCCAATATGAATATGCGCGATCCGGTCATGTACCGCATCCTGCATGCCCGTCATCACCGCACGGGCGATAAATGGTGCATCTATCCCATGTACGACTGGGCTCACGGCCAGTCCGATTCCATCGAGGGGGTTACGCACTCTATCTGCACGCTGGAGTTTGAAGATCACCGCCCCTTGTACGAATGGTTTTTGGATAAGCTTGAAATCCACAAGCCGCAACAAATAGAATTTGCCCGTCTTAACCTGAGCTATACGCTGATGAGCAAGCGTAAATTGCTCAAGCTGGTCAATGAAGGCATCGTCGACGGTTGGGATGATCCGCGCATGCCGACCATCGCCGGTATGCGCCGCCGTGGCGTAACGCCGGCCGCCCTGCGTAATTTTAGCGAAAGTGTCGGTGTGGCCAAAAGCAACAGCGTGGTGGATGTAGCCCAGTTTGATTTTGCCGTCCGCGAGGATTTGAATAAAACCGCCCTAAGGGCCATGGCCGTTCTTGACCCCATTCGGCTGGTTATTGAAGATTATCCCGAAGGTAAAACGGAATGGCTGGAAGGTGAGAACAACCCCGAAGATGAAAGCGCCGGCAAGCGAAAAATCCCGTTTGAAAGAGAACTCTATATCGAGCGTGCTGATTTTATGTTTGATCCACCCAAAAAATACTTCCGTCTGGCGCCGGGCAGGGAAGTCCGCCTGAAGCATGCCTATTACGTTACATGCACCCGCTATGAAACCGACGACGAGGGCAAGGTGACCACGGTTTACGCCAGCCATGATCCCGAAACACGGGGCGGCTGGTCTAACGACGGGCGTAAGGTAAAGGGCACATTGCATTGGGTGGCTGTTAACCATGCCGTAGAGGCCGAGGTGCGTTTGTATGACCATCTGTTTACCGAGGCCAACCCTTCCGCCGCCAGGGATGATGAAAGCTTTTACGCCATCATAAATAAAGACTCGCTTAAGGTGCTGCCCCGGGTGAAAATTGAACCTGCCATTGCGGACTGCGCTCCGGGTACCCGGTTTCAATTTTTACGCCAGGGCTATTTCTGTGCCGATCTAAAAGATCACACGGCCGGACGTCCGGTATTTAACCGCACCACTTCCCTGAGGGACAGTTGGGCGAAAATAAAAAAGAAAAGCTGATGCATATTATCGTTTTATTGGGCGGAGACTCCCCCGAACGCGAGGTATCGCTCTCATCGGGGAAAAATATAGTCAGCGCCCTGCAAGAAAACGGCCACAGGGTAACGCCGCTCGATCCGGGATATGAACCCACGCGCGTGTTGGAAACTATTTATGAGGGTATCCGCAGGGAAAAACCCGATGTTGTTTTTAATGCCTTGCACGGCGGAAGGGGAGAGAATGGCATCATTCAGGGACTTTTGGAAATGATGCATATTCCCTTTACCGGTTCCGGCGCCGAAGCCAGCATGCTGGCCATGGATAAGGTGGTCAGCAAACTATTGGTGGGAGGCGACGACATCATCACGCCGGCGTTTATGGAGATAAGAGCGCAAAACTTCTCCGATGTACGGGAGCGCCTGGGGCTGCCTTTTATCGTAAAACCGGTGGATGGCGGTTCTTCCCTGGGATTTCATATCATTGAGCGGGAAAGCGATTTTAGGCCTTCGCTGGAAGACGCGCGGAAATATGGCAAAAAGATACTAGCCGAACAGTACATTGCCGGTGCGGAAATCGCTGCGGGGGTTTTAAAGGGCGAGGCGCTGCCTCTGGTGCATATCATCCCCTCGCACAGAGTGTATGACTATACCTGTAAATATACCGAAGGCATGAGCCGCTATGTGGTTCCCGCGGATATCGACGCCGCGTTGACCCGGCGCATACAACGGATCGCCCTGAAGGTATATCATGTTTTAAGACTGAAAAACTATGCCCGCATAGATTTTTTGCTTGGTAATAAAGATACCCCTTATTTTATCGAGGCCAATACATTGCCCGGCATGACATCGACCAGCCTGTTGCCCAAGGCCGCCGGGGCCGACGGCATAACATTTAAAGCATTACTTGAAATTATAATTCAGGACGCCGTGGACAGTTATGGAAATTAAAGAAAACAATCTGACACTCTACAACAGCCTTTCGCGCAAAAAGGAACGGTTCGAACCCCTGCATCCCGGATTCGTGGGCATCTATGTCTGCGGGCCCACGGTTTATGGAGATTCCCATCTGGGGCACGCCAAAAGTTATATCAGCTTTGACGTCATCGTGCGCTATTTCCGCTATCTGGGTTATAAGGTACGCTATGTACAGAATATCACCGATGTGGGACATCTGCAAAGCGACGCCGATGAAGGGGATGACAAGATTCAGGTGCAGGCCCGCCTGGAGCGGCTGGAACCCATGGAGGTGGTGGAACGCTATACCCGCTCTTATTTTGAAGATATGGATGCTTTAAACGTTTTGCGTCCCGATATATCCCCGCGGGCTTCCGGCCATATTCCCGAACAGATCGAGATGGCCGAGACCCTGATAAAGAAGGGCTTTGCCTATGAGGTGGACGGTAATGTTTACTTTTCGGTGGAAAAATACCCCGAATACGGTAAGCTGTCGGGCCGGAGCCTGGACGATTTAAAATCCGGCACGCGGGTCAATGTGGCCGGAGACAAAAAGCATCCCGCCGATTTTGCCCTGTGGAAAAAAGCCGACCCCGATCACATCATGAAATGGAACAGTCCCTGGGGCAGCGGTTACCCCGGATGGCACCTGGAGTGCTCCTGCATGTCTTCCAAATATCTCGGTGAAACTTTTGATATTCACGGCGGTGGCATGGAAAACAAATTTCCGCATCATGAATGCGAAATTGCCCAAAGCGAGGCCGCCAATGAAAAACCGTTCGCCCGCTACTGGCTGCACAACAACATGGTGACGGTGGACGGCGTCAAGATGGGGAAGTCCCTGGGCAACTTCATCACCCTCAAGGATGCTTTCGGGAAAAACAGCCCCATGGAAATACGCTTTTTCATTTTGGGCAGTCATTACCGTTCCACCCTTGATTTTAGCGAGGAGGCGTTGCATGGTGCCGCCAGCGGCTGGCGTAAGATTCAATCTTTTTCCGAACGGCTGAAACGTGTCAAAGGCCGGGAAGGAACAGGGGAAGGAGAACTCACAGTCTTAACCCGGCAATACATTCAGGCCTTTCGCCAAAGCATGGATGATGATTTTAACACCCCCCGGGCTATAGCTGCTACCTTTGACTATATCCGTCAGGCGACTCCTGTTCTGGAAAAAGGCGGGGTCGGCGCCGGAGAGCTGGATCATTCCCGTGAAACTTTTAAGACATTTACCGCCGATATTCTGGGACTTAAAGCGGAAACCAACACCCTGGAAAATTCCGACAATCACTTTGAGGAGATCATGCAACTGATCCTTCAACTGCGCGACCGGATGCGCAAGGAGAAGAACTGGGAAACGGCCGACTTTATCCGTGACGAACTGGCCAGGCAGGGAATTGTTATAAAAGACACCCCCCGGGGTACGGTGTGGGAGTATAAATAGGGACGCCGTGCCGCAACCCGGCAAGGGATCTGTATAACTTTGAGATCAGCATGCCGCGATGCTATGGCGAAGGCCCGGCGCACAGGCCAACGCCCGTTCCCGCGCTCCCGGCCTTCTGCCATCTCTCCCAATTCCGAGCAGGACAATATATTTTTAGATAATAAAGAAATAAGACATTTTCTTTGCGATGATGTCCGGTTGTACCTACACTTTACAGGTTATACAAGATTCCGATTAAGACAATGTTATGTGCACTTTAAATTATGGCCATGAAAAATGGCAATTGCTAATGATTATTTGTAACTTGATAGTATCATATGATATTATCAAAAGGTGAATGAATGAAGCCCCCATATGAAATAAGCGAAACAATTATTAAATTTGTTGCTTTAATATCGGAAAAGCTGGGAGAAATTAAAGCCATCCATCTCAGCAAACCGCCAACTCAATTAAGGAAAAAGAACAAAATAAAAACAATTCAATCTTCCTTAGAGATTGAAGGTAATACACTAACTACTGAACAAATAACCGCACTCATAGATAATAAACGAATCATCGCACCTCAAAAGGATATCATTGAAGTAAAAAATGCAATCAAGGTGTATAATCAACTAAATTCTTATAATCCACTCAGTTTAAAATCTATGTGTGATGCACACAAGGTTTTAATGAACGGCCTGGTTGATTCTCCGGGAAAATTACGAGGGAAATCGGTTGGTATTATAAAAGGATCAAAAATAACCCACATTGCACCTCCGGGTGAAATGGTAAAACCATTATTGAGTGATCTTTTTAGGTATCTTAAAAATAGTTCGGACATAGATTTAATAAAGAGTTGTGTGTTTCATTACGAATTGGAATTCATTCATCCCTTTATCGATGGAAATGGTAGAATTGGAAGATTGTGGCAGACCTTAATTTTAAAAAAGCAAAATCCGGTGTTTGAATTTTTACCGATTGAAAGCCTTATAAAAGATCGTCAATCCGACTATTATTTCGTCCTGAGTAAATCAGATAAATCGGGTAAATCAACTCAGTTTATTGAATTTATGTTAGAGATAATTAACAACTCTTTGGAAGACCTGCTGAATATACAGAATTTAAATTTAACCGGGGTAGACAGGATCAGTCATTTTAGGGATTTTATTAAAGATGATTCTTTTACACGCCAGGATTATTTAAAATTCCATAAAAACATTTCGCAGGCAACGGCAAGTCGTGATTTGAAGATGGCAACTGACAAGAATTTGTTAAAAAAGACAGGTGAACGGCGAACAACAAAATATTGGTTTATCTAAATCGTGCACTAAAATAGGGGTAAGCCTTATGAAATATTTATTTACCGTAATTTTGCTTTCGTTTTTACTCCCTGGTTGCAAAAAAAATCCAATCGCAGTCAGCACATCATTGGAACAGGTTTCCATAACCACGGAGAAGGATTCTTATTCTCTATGGGACAGTGTGAATATTATTATAGAAAATAAATCCGGTCAGGATATACTATTGGGCTATAGATGTACTTATAATAATTTGGAAATGTACTTTCAAAAGCAGGAAAACGATAAATGGTCGAAAAATCAATGGTTTGCTTATATGTCCCTAAAATGTATGACCATTATCAGGAAAATTAATAAAGATAATACATTACAACACTCATTAGCGGCCAATGAATTCAGAACCGTTGGCAAATTCCGTTTGTTAGTTCCTGTTTATTTTCCCGAAAGAGATACGACATTGACAGCCTTTTCCAATTCTTTTGAGATACAATAGAGGTTTAATGGCATAAATGACCGTTATATCGACAGTTTAATGTTGAAATACCGGTCATTTTGTGCTTTCTGAAAATTAGCCTAAAATGGTAACACCCGTATTTTCAAGCACTTAGGGCGTTTTAGAATTTTTGGCATGGTAGATGCTATATAAGGAAGTGAGTTAGGTCGTTGGTTGAGAGGGCAAAATAGTTCGATTTCTACTCCTTTAGTAAGTGAGTTTAACATAAGAGCCTCCATACCTCCCTCCCTTAAAGGATGAATTATTTTCCCTCTCTTTTTTCTAACGATAACTCTCCCAGCTTTCAATTTTCAAATCTTCCATGGTTTTTGTTGACAGAGCTTCGGCCAAACGTTGTACCAGTTGCCGGTTTGTAAAAAGCATCACATTATAATCCGCCGCCGCCCTGCGGATAAGATAGCCGTTACTCAGCTCATCCTGCTGAAAGTTTTTGGGTATATTGATAACCATGTCAACCATACCGTCACGGATATAATCGATACAATTGGGTTTTTTCTTTTCCAGCGGCCAATGCAGGGTTTGAACGTTAAAACCGTTGGCGCGCATAAATTTCGCCGTTCCCTCGGTGGCAAAAAACTGAATGCCGCTTTTCTTAAACAGATGCAGGGATTCCAACAATTCCGCCTTGGACTCTATGCTGCCGCTGGAAACCAGCATGCTTTTTATGGGCAGGCGATAGCCCACCGAAAGCAAAGCCTTCAGGAAGGCTTCGTTAAAATCCTCGCCCAGGCAGCCCACTTCACCGGTGGAGGCCATTTCCACACCCAAAACCGGATCGGCGCCTTCGAGACGGGTAAAGGAGAATTGCGGCGCCTTTACGCCCACGTAGTCCAGTTCAAAAAGAGTAGGAACCTGGGAAGATATGTCGCGGTGCATTATGGCCCGTGCCGCCAGGTCGATAAAATTTTTGCGCATTATTTTTGAAACAAAGGGAAAACTGCGCGAGGCCCGCACATTGCACTCGATCACCTTAACCTGATTGTTTTTAGCCAGAAACTGAATATTCATCGGACCGGTTATCTTTAGGTTTTTAGCGATTTTTTGGCCGATTCTTCTGATACGGCGAATGGTTTCCAGATAGGTGCGTTGCGGCGGCAACACCAGAGTGGCATCTCCGCTGTGCACGCCGGCATTTTCCACATGTTCCGAGATGGCATAGATGATGATTTCGCCGTTACGGGCCACGGCGTCATACTCTATTTCCTTGGCGTTCTGATAAAATTTACTGATAACCGTGGGATGATCGGGCGACAATTCCACCGCTTTTTGCAGGTAGGTTCTCAATTCGGCTTCGTTGGCGGCAACAGCCATGGCCGCGCCGCTTAAAACATAAGAAGGCCGCACTAAAACCGGATAACCGGTATCGCGGGCGAATTTAACGGCAGAATCCACATTATCCAGTTCCTGCCATAGTGGCTGGTCGATACCCAGGCTGTCGAGCATGTGAGAGAAATGACGCCGGTTCTCGGCACGGTCGATCGATTCCGGCGGAGTGCCTAATATGGGAATTCCGGCCTCCTTTAAAGGAACGGCCAGGTTGTTGGGAATCTGCCCGCCAACGGACAAGATGACTCCGGAAGGTTTTAATTGCCGGAAGAGCTCGACAACAGCTTCCGTGGAAATTTCATCAAAGAGAAGCATGTCAAATTCATCATAATCCGTGCTTACGGTTTCCGGATTGTAGTTGAGCATAATGGTTTTATAACCCAGCTTCCTCAGGGTACGGCCCGTATTAACGGCGCACCAGTCAAATTCCACCGAGCTACCGATACGGTAAGAGCCCGAACCCAAAATAAGAACGGTTTCCTCCTCAAAGGCGTCCACGTCGCTTTCCTGCCCATGATAGCTGAAGTAGAGGTAATTGGTTTGCGCCGGATATTCCGCGGCCAGGGTATCAATTTGCTTAATTGACGGAAAAAGTCCATGCTGTTCACGCCAGTCTCTCACTTCCGCTTCTTTGCCGCCGATAATGCGGGCAATCTGTTTGTCGGAAAAACCGGCCCGCTTCAATTGTAACAGAAAATCCTTGCCCGGTGGCTTTTCAAGCGCGCTCAGCTCTCTTTCCAACTGAATAAGACCCTTTAGGCGGTACAGAAACCAGCGATTGATAAAGCTGTGACCATGGATCTCATCCACACTCATGCCCCGGCGCAGGGCCTCGGCCACGGCGAACAGGCGTATATCCGTCGGTATGGAAAGCGCCCGGGGGATATCATCAAAGGAAAAGGACTCTCCGGCAAAACCCAGCGGGCCCGTTTCCAGCATGCGTATCGCTTTTTGTATGGCTTCTTCAAACGTTTTGCCGATGGCCATCACTTCTCCCACGGACTTCATGCTTGAACCGATGGAGTAAGAGACCTTGCGGAATTTGCGTAAATCCCAACGCGGCATTTTAACCACCACATAATCCAGGGCGGGTTCAAAAAAAGCGCTGGTGCTTTGGGTTACCGAGTTTCTTAGCTGATGCAGTCCATAGCCCAGTCCCAGTTTAGCCGCCACAAAGGCCAGAGGATAGCCGGTCGCTTTGGAGGCCAGGGCCGAACTGCGGGAGAGCCGCGCGTTTACTTCGATAACCCGGTAATCCCGGCTATGCGGGTCATAAGCGTATTGAATGTTGCATTCTCCCACGACGCCCAGGTGTTGGATCACTTTAATGGCTACTTCCCTAAGCAGATGATAGTCCTGATTATCCAGAGTCTGACTTGGAGCGACCACAATGCTTTCTCCCGTATGTATACCCATGGGGTCAAGGTTTTCCATATTACATATGGTCAGGCAATTATTAAAGCGATCGCGCACCACTTCGTATTCAATCTCTTTCCAGCCCCAAAGATTTTCTTCCACAAGAATTTGCGGAGTGTGATTGAAGGCCTTTTCGGCTTTTTCTTTTAACGCCTTTTCGTCAGCGCATATCCCCGATCCCAGGCCTCCCAGGGCAAAGGCGATACGCACCATAACGGGATAGCCGATCCTTCCGGCCATATCCAGAGCCTCCGCCACCGATTCGGCCACATAACTGCGGGCTACTTTTACATCAATTTCCCTCAGGCGTTTAACAAAAAGATCCCTGTCCTCTGTGTCCAGGATGACTTCCGCGGCCGTGCCCAGAATACGTACATTATATTTTTCCAGCACCCCGTTTTTATATAACTCCAGGCCGGTATTCAGGGCCGTTTGTCCGCCAAAGGCCAGCATAATGCTGTCCGGCTTCTCGCGGGCGATTACCTTTTCCACAAAATAGGCGGTAACCGGCAAAAAATAAACCTGATCGGCAAGGTGATCGGATGTTTGGATGGTGGCAATATTGGGGTTAATCAGAACGGTATGAATCCCTTCTTCCCTAAGGGCCTTAATGGCCTGACTGCCGGAATAATCAAACTCACCGGCTTCACCGATCTTTAAGGCCGCACTGCCAAGAATAAGCACTTTCCCTGGTTTTTGAGACATGACTGTTTCTCTTTACTTTCAGATTTGTAACAATTTAAAAAAACGTTCAAACAAAAAACGGGTATCATGGGGACCGGGCGCCGCCTCGGGGTGGAACTGCACGCTAAAGTAAGGCTCTGTTTTATGGATAATACCTTCGTTACTCTCGTCATTCAGGTTTATATACATGGACTGCCACTCCGGGGGCAGGGTATCGCTCTGCACCGCAAAGCCGTGATTTTGCGAAGTGACAAAACAGGTGTTGCCCGATGTTTCGCGCACCGGTTGATTTTGCCCCCTGTGGCCGAACTTAAGCTTATAGGTGGCCGCGCCCACGGCCCTGGCCATTAGCTGATGGCCAAGACAGATGCCCATGACCGGCTTTCCCGATGACAGGGCTTTTATAATCCCCGGCAACAGGGATTGGTATTGACCGGGGTCCCCGGGGCCGCTGGAAATCACCAGCCCGTCATACCTGTCCATTTCCAGCGGAGCATTATAGGGTAATTGCACCACCGTTGTTTTATCATTTAACAGATTGGCTATGATGGAACGCTTACAGCCGCAATCCAGCAGGGCGATCTTTTTGGCGCCCTGTCCGTGGATCATCTTTTCCTCCACGGATACCTCCGGCAATAAAAAGGCTTTGTTGGGGTCATAAAAGGGGACGTCGCGTTCATCGATAATAATTTTGGCCAGCATGGCCCCCTTATCCCGTAAATGCCGCGTCAGGGCCCGTGTGTCCAGGCCGAATAGGCCCACGGTTTTTTCATCCTTAAGCCAGTCGCCCAGGGAACGCTTAGAAGACCAGTGGTCAAACTGCGCGGAATAGCTGTTCAGAATAAAGGCCCGTGCCTGAATGCGGGCGGATTCATACCGGCCGGACATGCCGGAATTTGCGGCGGGCACACCGTAATTGCCAACCTGCGGGTAGGTGGATATCAACAATTGACCGTAATAGGAGGGATCGGTAAGTGCCTCCACATAGCCCACCATTCCCGTATTAAAAACCAGTTCGCCGGAAGTGGAAGATTCATAGCCGAAGGAGAATCCTTCGAAGACGCTTCCATCCTCCAACACCAACAGCGCATTTTTATAATAATTCATAATGAAAGTTAAGTTTGTTGTTTGGGATATTAATTTAGGGAAAACTGTGATAAGAGTTAAATTTTTTATCTTAAAAATTTAGTATATTGTACACTTTATCAAAATAATATAAAACAGTGCGTTGGTTATTTCTTATGTTTTTATGTTTCGGCATAATAAAACGGCTTTCCCGGGGAAAGAAAGATGAAAATATATACCGGATTTGGTGACAAGGGCCAAACCGCCCTTTTTGGCGGCTCCACGGTGAATAAGCATGATTTACGCGTGGAATGCTATGGCACCATAGACGAGCTTAATTCGCAACTGGGCTTCGTTAACAGTTTTTCCCCCTCGCCGGAAACCGGAGAACTTATCCTTAGGATTCAGAATGAACTTTTTATTCTGGGCAGCGAAGTGGCCACGCCCGATAAAAAACAAAGGGAGCGTTTTACCGACCATATCGACGCCGGACATATTGAAGAGTTGGAAAAAACGATAGACCTTCTGCAAAATCACCTGCAGCCGTTAAAAAAGTTTATTTTACCCGGGGGTGCTCCCGCCGCCGCGGCCTGCCATGTGGCACGCACTGTTTGCCGCAGGGCCGAACGGTTGCTCTCCCTGTTAAACAGCCATGAACAGATAGAAAAAAACTGGCTGGTGTATCTTAATCGCCTTAGTGACTTATTGTTCGTTTTGGCGCGTATTATAAACAAGGAATCCTCCAAGCCCGATATTGTATGGCAGGGGATCCGTTCCCCCAGAAAGTAAAGGACATATATGATAAGGATGTCGTTAACGCTTACAGGCATTTTTCTGTTATTAACCTTTGGCCCGGCGGTCAGTCAGATTCCCTCGGGCTATTATGATCCGGCCAATGGCAAAACAGGAGCGGAACTCAAAACCGCCCTGCATAACATCATCAATGATCATACCCGTTATCCATATACCTCTTCCAGCACCGATGTGTGGGATATTCTGATGGATACGGACGAAGATACCACCAATTCCAATAATGTTATTTTGATCTACACCGGCCGTTCTCAGGCCAAAAATCTTAATTCAAGTATTGGGAACGATCCTGACTACTGGAACCGCGAGCATGTCTGGGCCAAGTCCCACGGTTTTCCCAATGAATCAGATACGGCCTATACCGATGTGCATCACTTGCGACCCTGTGACGCTTCCGTAAACAGTTCGCGCAGCAACAAAGACTTTGATAACGGCGGCGATCCGCAGGGCGAGGCGCCCGATACCTTTACCGACAGCGACTCCTGGGAGCCGCGTGACGCCGTGAAGGGCGATGTGGCGCGCATGATGTTTTACATGGCCACCCGTTATGAGGGCGACGGCGACTATGACCTGGAATTGCAGGAGAGCATACCCAGCAGCGGACCACGCTTTGCCAAGCTGGCCACCCTGATCCAATGGCACAACCAGGATCCCGTGGATAACTGGGAACGAATTCGTAACGATAAGATTTATTATAATTGGCAGCATAACCGCAATCCCTTTATCGATCACCCTGAATATGTGGATATGATTTGGGGCAGCGGCGGGGCGCCCAAGGCCGAGCCCAGCAACCATCCCACAAACTTTGCCGCCGCCGCCAACGGGCTGAATATCGATCTTACATGGACGGACGCCACCGGCACGGTATTGCCGGACAACTATCTGATAAAAGCCTCCGACGCCGGGTACGCGGCTATAAGCGACCCCGTCGATGGCACGGAAGAAGCGACCGACGCCAGTCTGAGTGACGGCTCGGCCGTTGTTACCGTGGCTTATGGTCAGGAAAATTATACATTTACCAATTTAAACCCCAATACAAGCTATTATTTTAAAATATATTCCAGCACAAACACAGGTACGGATATTGATTATAAAACCGACGGCGTCATCCAACAGGCCGACGCCCAGTCCGGAGAAGGCAGCGGCGGTTCTGCTTCGGAGCTCTTTATCTCTGAATATGTGGAAGGGGACAGCTACAACAAATATCTTGAACTGTACAACGGCACCGGCGCCCCGATAGACCTGAGCGCCTATGATGTGCAAATTTATTATAACGGCGGCACCTCGGCCGGGGCCACCATTGCCTTGAGTGGAACACTGACTTCCGGGGCCACTTATGTAATTGCCCACAGTTCGGCCACAGCCTGGGGAGGAACGCCGGATTTAAGCACGTCGAGCCTTTCTTTTAATGGCAATGATGTGGTGGAATTGCGGAAAAACGGCAACCGCCTGGACATTATCGGAACGGTTGGCGACGCATCCAACCTGTTTCAGGACAAAACCCTGCAACGGAACAGTTCTGTTACCGCGCCCAACGCCACCTACAACAGCGCCGAGTGGACGGAGCTGGCGCTTACCTACAGCGGCCTGGGCAGCCACACCATGGATGAAGCCCTGCCTGTAAGCCTGAGTTCCTTCAGTATAAGTCTGGAACAGGGCGCCGTTCAACTGAACTGGCAAACCGCGTCGGAGCTCAATAATGCCGGATTTATCATAGAACGGGCACCGGCCGGACAAAGTGACTTTGTCGTCATTGCCGATCATCGTTCCGATGCTTCCCTGAAAGGGGCGGGGACGACAAGCTCTTTATCCAGCTATTTATACACGGATTTTGAGGCGGATGTACAAAAAAGCTATGTTTACCGCCTTAAGGACAGTTCCTATGACGGAACGGTGAGTCTTTTGGCGCAGTCTGCTTTTGAAGGCCAGGTAACCGGCATTGCGGAGCCCCCAAACCGTCCCGGCTCCTTCCGCCTTGAGGGTAATTATCCAAATCCTTTTAATCCCCGCACCCATATCGTGCTGACCATACAAAGTCCCGTACTGCTCAGCGTCGTCATTTACGATGTGCGTGGCCGGGCCGTGCGCCATCTTTTCCGGGGCACGGCGGGCGCCGGTTCCCTGCAACTGGTTTGGGACGCGCGGGATGACCGGGGCAGGCCCCTGGGCAGCGGCACCTATCTTTACCGCGTTCAATCGTCCCGGGAAACGCATACCGGAAAGATGCTGCTTCTCCGCTAGGGATTTCTCCTCTTAAAATTGTTTCATGTCCCCGGCCATCCTAAATTAGAAGGCCACGCAATCCTGGAAAGATCATGAGTACCCTGAACAGCGAAATAGCCATTATCGGCGCCGGACCCGGCGGGATCACCACCTCCATTTTCTTGTCCCGCGCCGGTATTCCACATATTATTTTTGATAAGGCCGACTTCCCGCGCGACAAGGTGTGTGGCGACGCCCTGAGCGGCAAGGTGGTGTCGGTATTGAACAAAATAGACCCCGCCATCGCCCAAAACATGCATGACGACAGCGCACATTTTACCAACTGCTGGGGTGTGCAGTTTATTGCCCCCAACGGCAAGGCCCTGGATATTCCCTTCCGCATGGACATGAAAAAGGAGAACCACGCGCCGGGATTTATCGGCAAACGCAGCTATTTTGACCATTTCCTGTTTGGAATGATTGACCGTGATTATGCCACCGTTAAAACGGGGTGCGCCGTAAAAGATATCACCGTAACGGCAGATGGTGTGGAAATAAGCTACGAGGAGCACGGCCTGCAAAAAAACGCCCGCTGTGCCGTGGTGGTTGGGGCCGGGGGCGATCGATGTCTGGTGGCCCGCAAGCTGGCGGGATTAAAAAAAGACGCGCGTTATTATGCCGCCGGACTGCGCGCCTATTACAGGAATATAGGGGGTATGCATCCCGGGAATTTTATTGAGCTGCACTATTTAAAAGAGGTTTTGCCCGGATATTTATGGATTTTTCCCCTGCCCAATAACGAAGCCAACGTGGGCGTGGGGCTCCTTTCCAGCCGGGTAAAAGGTAAGGAGATTAACCTCCGGAGTCTGATGCTGAACACCCTGCATGAGCATCCCACGCTCCGTGAACGTTTTAAAAACGCCGAACTTCAGGGCGATATAAAAGGCTGGGGGCTGCCATTGGGCTCGGTAAAGCGTCCCCTCGCCGGAGAGCGTTTTTTATTGGTGGGCGATGCCGGCTCCCTGATCGACCCCTTTACAGGCGAGGGCATAGGTAATGCCATGGTCAGCGGACGGTTGGCCGCCCTTGTTTTGGCCGGGCTGGTTAAAGAAAAAAACTACAGCGCGGAGGCTACCCGGCGCTATGAGGAACAGGTTTACGATAAACTTTGGAATGAGTTAAAACTAAGCCACACCCTGCAACGTCTGGTCGATTATCCCTGGCTTTATAACTGGGTGGTCAATAAGGCCCGCAAAAACGATACGGTGCGCGAAACCTTTACCTTTATGTTTGACGACCTTAATATGCGCGCCAAGCTTAAAT
>JALXBH010000139.1 GCA_026991535.1 Calditrichia bacterium
AGATGCAAAGCGGACGTTATCTGGCCCGCGAGATTAAGCGCAAAAACGGCGATAACGACCATGACGGCGATCATGATGATGACCATGATGGCCGCGAAATGGAGACGCGCGGATTTATCAGCGCCCTGGGGGACAGCAGCCTGACCGTTAACGGCTATACCTTTTGGGTAACCGCAAATACCCGTTTTAAGGCGGAACACGACCGGATGATCGGTTTTGACGATCTGGTTATGGATATGAATGTGAAGGTGGAAGGATATTGGCAGGGGGACACGCTGTTGATAGCCAAAAAGGTTGAGGTCAAGGACGGCGAAGATCGTCATGATGATGAAATGGAATTCAAGGGCGTGATCGACTCCGTGCTGAGCGACGCCATCGCCATCAACAATTATATCATTCAGGTGAACGATCAGACATCTATCCGTCTGGCACACGATCAATTCGGTTCCTTTCAGGATCTGCAGGCCGGTATGTATGTGGAAGTTGAAGTTCTATCCACCGACAGTGCTTTAGTTGCGCTTCGCATCCACGTAGAAAACGATCAGGAAAAAGAGATCGAAATAACCGGCGCCATAGATTCCCTGGGAACCGATTTTATTTATGTTCTCGGTTACCGGGTGGAAGTAAACGCCTATACAAAAATAGAGAACTATAATGCCGATTCCCTCGGTATGGGCGGTTTGGAAAAAGGTCTGCGCGTAAAGGTTAAAGGCAATCTGACCGCCGATAATACCATCAGCGCCCGTAAGATTAAGGTTAAACGCTTTTATGATCGTAAAGTGGAATTCAGCGGCGAAATCACCGCCATTGGTAACGGAAATATTCAGGTGGGCCAAACCCTGTTCCTTACCGACAGCAATACGGTGGTTTACGATGATAACCATAACCGTATTTCCCCGGATCAGTTGACGGTCGGCCTGTTTGTGGAAGTTAAGGCGCAATACGATGATAACGGCGATTTGTGGGCTCTGAAGATCAAAGTGGAAAGCCCGGATCGTGACAGGCTGGAGTACACCGGCGAAATCATCGCCATATCCGCCGACTCCATCAATGTAAACAACCGTCTTTTTTATGTGGACAGCAATACCGTGATCCTGGGTTTTCAGGGCGAGACTTTGGCTTTTGAGAACCTGGTCGTTGGCGATGTTGTTGAAATAAAAGCGGAAATGCAGGCCGACGGCAGCTTTTATGCCCTGCGCATAAAGCTGGAAGACAGCTCTGATATGATCATGGTTGCCGGCCCGATCACGGCCATCAGTGACAGCAGTATCTGGGTTAATGGTCCCGAGTTCCGCTTTAACGCCAATACAACCGTACTGGACAGGGACTATCAGCCTATCGACCTTAGTCAATACAGCGTTGGTCAGGATGTAACCATTCTTGCGGTGGATGACGGCAGTGGCAGCCCCCAGGTGGTTCAGTCTCAATTGGGTGTGAATGCCACGATTACCGGCCTGCCCGCGGAAAGCGGAACGGTAGTAACACCTAAGGCTTTTGTTCTTAACGCCAACTATCCCAATCCGTTTAACCCGGAAACCACCATATCCTTCCAGGCTAATTTTCAGGGCTTTCGCCAGGTTACCCTGGAGGTATATGACATAACCGGACGTAAAATGCAAACCCTCTATAGCGGTCCACTGGACGCAGGCCGGTATCGCTTTAAATGGAATGGCCGGAATGCCCTGGGCCAGGCAGCAGCCAGCGGCATGTACATCTACCGCCTTTCCTCGGAGAACACTGTTATTAGCCGCAAGATGATGTTGCTGCGCTAATATCGAAACTGCCTAAACCCCACCCCCGGTAATCCGTCTATCCCAGGATTGCCGGGGTTTTTTATTGCCGATTTTTTGCGGGCACGTATGGCATAACCCGTTGTTCCTTTAGGTAAAAAGGTTCAACTCTCCGGCACAAGGGCCTTGGCCATATAAAACGCGCTATTATAAAGCTTCTTTTGGTAAAATGCTCCGGCTCCGGGAGCCTTCCGCAAGCGGGAGATAAACACAAGCTGGCGGTAATTCATGTAAATTACAGAATACCCTAACTGTGGGAGGCCGCTTGATGGTTGTGTTATGGATTTGCCGTAAGCCATCTCCGCTCATTAATGAGAGGGAACACGGGTATCATCGGGAATTGTTGCATTTATGGAAACTTAAGGGTGGTCCCGATGGTCTTTCGGGAGGTATGGACTAAAGGGCTTAGCCCGCCGGCCCGTGAGGAGCATTACGCCGGCAGGCAAGGCGGCTTGTTTAGGGACGCCGGTAAGAGGCGACTTAACAGCATGGTAGCCCGGGCGGAAGTACCCCGCCCTGAATTGGTAGACCGCTATGGCATAAAGAAAAAGACGGAAGGTGGGGTCAGAATTTAATCTGTAAGCTCAGCCCCAGATAGTCTCTGTCCGCCTCGGGCTGTAACATGGGGTCGTATGCGCTAAACAGGGCGTCGGCTACGGAGCCGGCCCACAGGGCCAGCGTGGCATACTCCATCACCCGGCGTGTTTTGGACATGGCGTTATAATCCTTGTAGCGGCCTTCAACCCGGTTCACGTTTTTTTCGTTCAGGTATTTTTTGCGTAAATCATTTTCAAAAAAATATGCTACCCCGGTAATCAAAGAAGCGCTGACAAAGGCGCCCCCAAAGAGATAAGCCTTGGATTTTTGTTGTTTATACATCTGTCCCCAGCCCGGCAGCAGCAAAGAGCGCAATCCCGCCGCCGGGCGGATATCTTCCACAAAGACATAATCCTTGTAGGGAATAACGGTTTTGGCCTGTAAATCCTGCTCAAAGCTGTTTTTTATTTTTTGAAAAAAGGAAAGAATTTTGGGCGAGGTTTGTACGGGGTCCGGCTCAAAGCCGGGATCAAGCGTTAACAAGGTGTAAAAATGCGAGCGCGAGGAGTCCCTTTGTCCGGTGTTATAAAAGGAAAGGGCGAGGTATTTATGGATGTGCAGCATTTCCTTTTTATCCAGCCGGGCGGGGTTTTTCAGGAGTTTGCGACCTAAAACGATAACCTGGTCAAACTTAACTTCGTCATACAGATAGCCGAGCTGAAAGATGTCGTATCCCCTGTCCTGGGCGGAAAGAGCGCTTTGGAAAAATAGGATGAAAACGTAAAAAAGCAGCGCGGTTTTATTTAACATAGGTAATTTTTAATATCTGATGTTGTCCGCCGGATCGAATCAGAATAAAATAACTTCCCGAAGCAACCCATGTGCCGTTGTTGTCCCGTGCATCCCAGAAAGTTGAATAGTTTCCGGGGCTGAACCGGCGCTCTTCCAGGCGGCGAATTTTTTGACCGATGCTGTTTAATATATCAATTTGTACGGTACCGCTCAAAGCTATCTTGAAATCCAGACGAATCCGGCCGTTAAAAGGGTTGGGATAGGCCCGGGCCAGGCGGAAGCCTTGCGGTAGCGGCCGACGGGTGATGATGGCCGTGATATCCGGTGTATAAACCTCAACCTTGTCCAAAATATCGTTGGCGGCGCCGCTATAGCCCCCAATCACAAATACCTTGCTCTGCAACACCGCCGCGGCCATGCCGCTGCGCGGGGAAGGCATGGACAGGCCCGTGCTTAGCCGCCCGCTTTGTGTGTTAAACAACTCGACCATGCCGGTTTTACCGTCGGTCGTTTCGCCGCCGATCAGGAAGATCATGGAGTCGATGGCGGCCGTGGCGCCATAGGCCCGGGGCGAGGACATCGTACCCAGGTTTTCCCATGTGTCACCCTTCAGGCTGTCGAGGTTTAGTTTGTAGATGGTGTTTGTGGGGCCGCCATAGTAATAGCCGCCCAGCATATAGTAGGCGTTACGGTAAACCGCGCTAAAGTGCGCGGCACGGGCGTGATCGTCCATGTCAATGTCCGCCTCCTCCCATTCCGTTTTCATTTTATTGTACCATTCGATATCATCCACATATTCGGAAGATTTACGTCCGCCGATCACATAAATGCGATCGTTAAGGATATTGGCGGAATGTCCTTCGCGCTCGTTGTGCATTTCGTGCGCTTGTTGCCACTTGTTTTGCACGGGATCGTATACCTCTACCATCTCCACCGCTTTGTTGTTTGTACGTCCGCCGATGAGGTATATTTTATTTTCCCAGACGATGGCGCTGGCGTTATAGCGGGCATGTTTGAAGGGCTCAACCTCCGTATCATTCCAAACATCGTTTAGCGGGTCATATACTTCCACGCTGTTTAACAGCTTGTTATTAAAAGACTTACCGCCAAAAACATAAATCTTCCCGTCATAGCTGACCGCGGCGGCTCCGGCCCGCGGAGTGTTCAGCGCGGCGGCGGAAGACCACTCTTCGGCCGACAGCAGGGACAGAATTCCCAGTGTTGCGAATACGATTTTTGTTATTAAGCTTTTCATTTTTTTACTCCAAACCCTTATTCCATTGGATACAGGTCAAAGATTGTGCCATTAATTTTTAAAGCTGAAATGCTTTTCCAATTGTTCACCCGCCCGGGCATGGATGGTGTCGCTTATGCTGCCCAGGGTGGGGTTTACAAGTTTAAGAATGTTTCTTCCCGCCGGGATGATTATGGATTTTTCCAGGGGCGTGTCTTCCCTGTATTTTCCGTTGATGTAGATACGGGCCCAGGGAGTTGCCTTTATCATCAGATAGGCAAAGTTGGGCTCCAGGCGCACGTTGAGCGTATCCGTCCTGCCTGCCTGTATATCCAGGGTAAAGCGCCGGCTTTTATAGTTGGGATTGATCAACTCTAAAATATGCGAACCGGCAGAGAGGGGTAAGGGCCGTTTCATGGGGGTAACATCCAGCGAGTCCCCATCCAGCATAACGGTGGCCCAGGGAGTACAGCTTACATAGAGGGCGCCCGTTCGCGCCACCGGGGGCGCGGGCCTGGTTGCAGGACTCTTTTTAGTCTCCGTACCCCTTTTGGCAGGAATGCTCTCTGTTGCCGGGAGCGCCGTCTTTTTTTGGGGAGAGTGCGCCAAAAGTGAATCCGGCTTGTTACGCGTCGTGTCCGCGATGGAAAGATGGCTGCCTGGGGAGGGGGGCGTTGTCTCCGGGAAAAAATAGAGCACCCCGGCCGCCAGCAAAAGAAGCGCCGTAATTGTCAGCCGCCCGGTACGTTTTTTCCGCCGCGCCGCCGGGAGAGAGGTATCCGTTTCACGCTCCAGAATGTCCAGAAGCTGCCCGATCCTCTCCGGTCTGTTGCGCGGCTCCCGCTCCATAAGTCTGCGCGTCAGTTCATGGAGCCACCCGGGGGCCTCGGGGCGCAGGGTCGCAATATCGGGTGGTGTTTCCGTTAACACGGCCTGCAGGGTGGCCGCTGTGTTTTCCTTGCGAAAGGGCGGGTGACCGCTCAGCATTTCGTACAGGGTGAGGCCAAGGCTGTATAGATCGCTTTGCGGACCTGCCGGCTCTCCGCGGATCAGCTCCGGCGGCATATAGGCGGGCGTGCCCATGCTTTGCCCCTGGGAGGTCACCCCGGGCGCGTCCTGAAAGGAGGCCAGGCCAAAGTCGGTCAGGCGTGCCGTAAAGTTATCATCAATCAGAATATTAGCCGGCTTTATATCGCGATGTATGACGCCCTTGCCATGGGCATAGTTCAGCGCCCGGGCCATATCTGTAAGAATGGAGACGATCTGCTCCGGGGAGAGGGGATGGTGCCGGCGGATATACTCCTCAAGACTGACCCCATCCACAAATTCCAGGGAAATATAGACCATATCCGGTTCTATGGCGAAATCATACACATTGACGATATTGGGGTGGTTCAGGTGAGCACTGATCCGCGCTTCCCGCTTAAAGCGCTTAAGCAAAT
This sequence comes from Calditrichia bacterium, assembly GCA_026991535.1. GTDB lineage: Bacteria > Calditrichota > Calditrichia > Calditrichales > J004 > J004. The sequence goes on from JALXBH010000139.1 coordinate 5,796, forward strand.
CCTGCTCCCGCAGCCATTGCGGGTTGAGCACCTTAAGGATAACAATTCTGTTCAGACTAAGGTGCCGCGCTTTATATACGGTGGTGATGGCCCCGCGGCTTATTTCATGAAGGATTTCATGGTTTTTAATGTTCATCCACCATGCCCCATTCCTTTAGCTGATATTGCAGCCAACGCCGGGATACATCCAGTATCTCCGCGGCCCGGGTACGGTTGCCGCCGGTCATTTCCATGGTTTGCAGGATGGCGTATTTATTTATTTCCTTAAGGGTTTTGCCCACGGGCATTTTAGGAACGGCTTTTCTCAATTGAAAGGCCTCCGGCTCTATCAGGCTTTTTGTGGAAAGGATAACGGCCCGTTCGATGGCGTTTTCCAACTCGCGTACATTGCCGGGCCAGTCATATTCCTGCAGATAACGCAGGGCTTCCTTGCTGAACCCCTTAAAATTTTTTTTGTTCTTAAGGGCGTAATGCTGCAAAAAGTGTTCGGCCAGCAGCAGAATATCATCGGGCCTTTCCCGCAGGGGCGGCATTTTTATATAGATCACATTCAGGCGGTAATACAGGTCTTCCCGGAAGTTGCCCTCTTCCACCTCCTTTTGCAGATTGCGGTTGGTGGCGCACAAAACGCGGACATTTACCTTGCGGATGGTATTGTCGCCCACGCGTTTTATCTCACCCTCCTGCAGCACGCGCAACAGTTTGGTTTGAATCGGCAGGCTTATTTCGCCCACTTCATCCAAAAAGAGGGTGCCGCCGTCCGCTTCCTCAAACAGACCGGCCTTATCCTGATGCGCGCCTGTGAAGGCCCCCCTTTTGTGGCCAAACAACTCGCTTTCCATCAGATTTTCCGAAAGGCTGCCGCAAAAGATGGGTATAAAGGGTTTGTCCTTTTGGTTGGAATTGTCATGGATGGCCCGGGCAACCAGCTCTTTACCGGTTCCGGACTCGCCTTCGATAAGCACGGTGGCCGTGGAGGGCGCCACGCTGTGTACCATCTCGAAAATTTTTTGCATGGGCTTGCTTTTACCGATAATGTCGGGGAAGCGATCGCTGATGGAAATGCGCTCCTTAAGCTTTTTATTTTCGTTTTGCAGGCTGGAGAGCAGCCGGGTGTTTACTATGGCGATGGCCGCCTGCTTGGCAAAGGCGTTTAAAAAATCCAGATTGTCCTGATCAAACTGATCCGAGGACATTTGGCGATCCATATAGATCGCGCCGATGATGCGTTCCTCGATCATCAGGGGTGTGCATATGACGGAGTGAATCTTTTGCAGGATGATGCTTTCGGCGCCGCTGAAACGGTCGTCTTCCTGGGCGTCCACGCTGATCAGGGCTTCATGCGATTCCAGCACGCGCCTAACCACGGAGGAAGAGTGCGCCTTCATGGATTCGATTTTGTCCCGGGACAGGTTGCGGGCGGTTACCGTTTCGTAATGGCTGTCCCGATCATTCTTTTTTAGCAGGATAAAGCCGCGCTCTGCTTCCAGCACGCGCATGGCCGAGTCCATGATCTTATCCAGCAAAACGGAGATGTCATGGGTGGTGTTGATTTGCTGACCAATGGTCAGAAGCGTTTCATAGGGATTTTTCAGTACCATGATTCTATCCTTTAATTTACAACCTGAAAGGTGCCTTCGCGGGAACTGCTGCTGTTGCCGAACTCATCGGTGATTTTCAATATCCACACATAACTTGCGACGGGCAGGCTGTTTTTTATGGCCAGGGATTCCATCGTGCCGGGGATATCCGCCAGTTCCGCTACTTCGCTGAGCAGACCCTGATTTATCTGAAATATTTTAATGCTTAGACTGAACCAATAGGGCAGGCGTACCTTTTGCCACTGAAAGCGGATGGAGTCCGCCGGGACCGCCTGTAGGTTGACGGGAGCGCTTAAAACGGGCGTTTCCTCGATAACGCGTGTCAGGTAACGTTTGCCGGATTGCACCTGCTTGCCGGCGTCATCGCTTACAGTCAGGATAAAGGCGCGGCCAATAAGTGTCTGTATGGTGTTCACCGGCAGGTCATCTATGCTTAGCCTTTTGGAAAATGTACCGGCCCGCAGGCTGGCGGCCAGTGTATCATGCACGTTATATTCGGGGATGTCAAAAAAAACGTTGTTGATATCGGCAATGCCGTCAGGGTCGTCGACGTCGCTTTCAATCTGCAGAAAGTAAAGGTCTTCCACCGGGAAGAATTGCGAGGTGTGATGGGTGGTCAGGGAGATACGCCTGAAAAAGGGCAGGCCGTCCAGGAAAAAATCGATCGTCTCATTGCCCCTCAGGTTTACGATAAGCGAATCATGGGTATAGCCCTCGGCCGTGCAATGAACGGTGTAAAAACCGGGTAACAGGTTTTCAATAGCATAGCTGCCGTCGCTTTTTGAAAAAACTTTTTCATTGAGGGGATCGATGGTGATTACGGCATTGGCAATGGTTTGCACCGGTGCATACAGGGTATTGACTGTACCCTTAAGGGTGAATCCCCTGTTGCTGTTTTGAGGGTCCAGCGGGTTATCATGAGGCACATCCCGCAGGCAGCCGTTTATCAAAAACAGAAAAACGGCCATAAAAACCATTTTGGTATACGATGAGCTCATGGGCTATATTTTGTCCTTGACAAGCGAAACATGGGTGAATATATCGACATAAGGGGTATAAGTACAACATTTTTTTCGCACTAAAATAAAAAATGTGCAAAATATGCGCTTTGATGCTTGGGTAGGTGGAGGAATCTCGTCGTCCCGGGTATGGACAGGTCATTCACTTTTGACAAGTCCGGAGCAAGAGGGCCGTACCGGCATTACAATGTTGCCAAACAGATACGGTTACGCCCTTCTTCCTTGGCCCGGTACAGGGCCTTGTCCGCTTTTTCTATGATATCCTTAACGGACGAGGCCTGCTCGCTGTGGCAAATACCACAACTGAATGTCACCTGAATGGTCGCGTTTTCGGTCTCTATTTTTAAATTGCGGACAATGGATAACAGACGGCAAACATACTTATCCATATCGCTCATGCTGACGGTGGAGGAAATGATGACAAACTCCTCGCCGCCGTAGCGAAAGGCAAAATCGATACCGGTACGCTGATTGTTTTTCAATACACTGGCCACGGCGCTTAATACATTATCACCGGCGGTATGGCCATAGGTGTCGTTTACCGATTTAAAGTGATCCAGATCCAGGATGGCCATGGCAAAAGGGACGCTTTTTTCCAGCCAGCGGTCCCAAAAACGATTGATCATGGAATCAAAGGAGCGTCGGTTGAGCAAGGTGGTCAGCGGGTCGGAGGTGGCGTCCTCCTTGTATTTTTCATTCTGGGCCAGCAGCTCTTCGGTAACCTCGGCCAGTTGGGTAAATTTACGCAGGGCGCGGGTCATCTTATCATAGCGCCGTACAATTTTACGGCACAAGACGGGGAAGTCCGGAGCGTTGACCGGCAGGGGAACCATATAGTCCACATGAGCGCGGTTTACCGCATGCAGGATATAGGGGAAAATATTGGGCTGGTTGCGTACAAACAAAATGCGCTGTATATGCTGGTCATACTCTAAAAAGGAGCGCAGGAAATCGACGCCGCTTTGATTTTCTTCATCAATATAGGCGATGACGCACAGCACGGATTCATGGTTTATTTTGGAGGCAATTTCCGCGAAATATTTGGCGGTCAGGCCGGTATATTTACTGTTTTCTATGGCCCGGGCCAGGTCGCTGATTTTTTCCGCCGGTTGATGCAGCACCACAATGTTCCGTGTCGAAGCGTCCAAAAGATCCTCCTTATGATAAGATGATACCTCTCATCATTCGGACAGGGGCGGCTGCTTCTTTAAGGATTCCTGAAATTTGAGCGCCGCGGCTACAAATTCGCGGAAAAGAGGGTGTGCCTTGCTTAGCCGGGACTTGAGTTCCGGGTGAAACTGGCAGCCGACAAACCAGGGGTGTTCCCGCAATTCAATCATCTCCACCAGGCTGCCGTCGGGAGAAACTCCGCATATATGCATACCCGCGGCTTCAAATTTTTCCCGGTAAGCGTTGTTAAATTCCCAGCGATGACGGTGACGCTCGCTTATTTCCGTTTCGCCATAGGCCCGGTAAACCCTGCTGTCTTTTTTTATCACACAGGGATAGCTGCCCAGGCGCATGGTGCCGCCCTTGTCGGTTACCGAATATTGTTCTTCCATCAGGTGGATGACGGGAGAGGGGGTTTGGGGATTAAACTCGGTGCTGTTGGCCTCTTTTTCTCCCAGAACATTGCGGGCAAACTCTATGGAAGCGCATTGCAGGCCCAGGCAAATTCCAAAAAAGGGGATATTGTTCTCCCGGGCATGGCGGATAGCCATCAGCTTACCTTCTATGCCGCGCTCCCCAAAGCCGCCCGGCACCAGAATTCCGCTGCAGCCTTCCAGCCGGTTCCCCAGGCCGGTTGTCTCCAGTTCCTCGGTATTTATCCAACGCAATTTCACATGGACGTCGTTTTCCATTCCGGCGTGCACAAAGGACTCGATGATACTTTTATAGGCGTCCTGAAGGCTGACATATTTTCCACAGATGGCGATCTCTACTTCCCTCCGGACGTTTTTGTAACGTGCTATTTTTTTCTCCAACCCGCCTATGTCGCGCGGCCGGTTGGGTAGTTTCAGGCGCTCGATTACCAGATCGTCAAAGCCGGACTGGGCATAGGTCAGCGGCACTTCGTAGATGGTCTTTACATCCAGAGCGGTTTTTACCGCATTGGGGGAAACATTGCAAAAGAGACCGATCTTTTCCTTAAGCGACTGATCCAGAATACGATCCGTGCGGCAAAGCAATACATCGGCCTGAATACCGATTTCCCGCAGGCGCATAACCGAGTGCTGGGTCGGTTTGGTTTTTAACTCATCGGCGGCGGCCACAAAAGGCACCAGGGTCAGATGAACCACCAGGGTGTCTTCCGGGGCGTTTTGCAAACGGAACTGGCGCAGAGCCTCTAAAAAAGGCAGACTTTCAATGTCGCCCACCGTGCCGCCGATTTCCACGATTACGATGTCACTTTTAATCTCCTCGGCCACGCGGATGATATGGTTTTTTATTTCATCGGTCACATGGGGGATAACCTGTACCGTGGCGCCCAGATAGTCGCCGTGCCGTTCCTTTTGGATGACATTGTTGTATATCTGCCCCGTGGTTGTGTTGTTTAGGCGGCACATGTCCGTATCGATGAACCTTTCATAATGGCCCAGATCCAGGTCGGTTTCCGCGCCATCCTCGGTAACATACACCTCGCCATGCTGATAGGGGCTCATCGTACCCGGATCAACGTTGATATAGGGATCCAGTTTAATAATGGTTACGGAATATCCCCGGGATTTCAGTAACAGTCCAAGCGAGGAGCAGGCGATGCCCTTGCCCAGGGAAGAGACAACCCCGCCGGTAAAAAATATAAATTTGGTAGCCATTAGCTTTCCTGCCATTGGTTTAATTTTTTTATTGCCGATTCAACGTCCCCTGGCGTATCCACGCTCAGGGAATCATAGTTGCTGATCAGGGTATGGATGGTAAAGCCGTTTTCCAGAAAACGCAGTTGTTCCAGCTTCTCGGCTTTTTCCAGCACGCTCGGCGGCAATTGTGTCAGTTGCTCCAGCACCGTTTTACGGTAGGCGTAAATACCGATATGTTTATAAAAAGGGGTATGGCTTATCCATTGCCGCCGGTCGGTCTCATCGCGGACAAAGGGAATAACCGCCCTGCTAAAGTAAAGGGCGCGTCCCGCCGTGTCGCGGACCACCCTGACCAGGTTGGGGTCGGACAGCTCACGCTCGTTGGCGACAGGACTGATCGGTGTGGCGATACTTACGGCCGGGTTGGTAAACATATCCGCCAACTGGTCCAGCAGGCCCGGGTCTACAAAGGGCTCATCTCCCTGTAAATTTATAATCACATCCACATCCAGACTTTTTATCGCGGCAAAAACCCTGTCCGTGCCGGAGGGCAGGGCGGGGGCCGTCATTTCCACCCGGGCGCCGAATCTGTGCGCCGCTGCCCGTATCCGTTCGTCATCCGTAGCAATGATCACCTCGTCGATCGCGCGCGCCTTTTGGGCCTGTTCGTAAACCCGGCGGATCATCGGCTTGCCACCGATATCCACAAGGGGTTTGCCCGGCAGGCGCGTGGAGGCATAGCGCGCCGGAATAACACAAACGGTTTTCATCGCTTAACGACCTTGGGCACGCGGAAAAAACCATTGCCTGCTCCGGGGGCATTCTTGAGGGCTTCTTCCTGTGTAAGGGAGCGGCGCACCGTGTCCTCGCGCATTACATTTTGCAATTCCTGACTGTGCATCAGCGGGGTCACATCGTTGGTATCCAGGGCGTTAAGCTTTTCCATATAGCCCAGGATCGCGTTGAGCTGCCGCATATATTGATCATATTGCTCCTCTTCTATGTGTAATTGAGCAAGCCGGGCGATCTTTTTTATATCTTCACGTGATACGGACATGAATGCTTCCCTCTTAAAATATAGAATGTTTAAAAATTTTTGAATACTTCTTTACCGAATCGATAACGGCCGCCGCGCCCAAACTGTCGGCCGGTGCCGGCTGCCAATGGTCAATCTCCACCGGCATCAAAAAGGGTTTAATGCTTACCTCTCCGTCTCGCCTGGAGATTTCTACCCGGGCCACGGCTGAAAATTCATGGGTGCGGGAATTACCGCCGAAAATAAAATTCCCCAAGGAATAAAATACGGCCTTTCCCTTATATAATTCAACGCCTTGTAAAACATGGGGATGGTGACCGATAATGAGATCGGCGCCGGCCTCGATAACCTGATGGGCCAGCCGTATTTGTTCCTTTTGCGGGTAGTTCTCCTTCTCCAGTCCCCAGTGGAAGTTAACGATGATAACATCGGCAAGGGGGCGGAAGTTTTCGATATCCCTGCGGATAAGGGCGATACGGCGCATGGCCGTTCCCGCCGAGTCTATTGTGGCCGGATGGGAATTGCTGTGTTTGTGGGTGCCGTAATAGGAGAAAAAAGCAAGACGTATGCCCCGGCGTTTTAAAATTAACGGGTGATGAGCTTCTTTCACGTTACGACCGGCACCCGTATAGTAGATGCCTTTTTTATTGAGCACCTCAAGGGTTTCCAGTAAACCGTTCTGCCCGAAATCATAAATATGGTTATTGCCCAGGGTTACCAGATCGATACCGCCCTCCGTTAAAACCTGTACCAATCGGGGAGCGGCTTTAAAGTTAAAAAGCTTTTCCTGCTTGTCGTTACTTACGGTTAAGGGATTTTCCAGATTGATCATGGCTATATCTGCCCGTTTAAACAGGGGCATTTTTTTAAAGGCATAGGCATAGTCGTCTTTTACATAAGCGCTGAAATGGTTGGCCAGGGTTACATCGCCGCCAAAGACCAGGGTAATAACCCGCGTGGAATCATCCGCCCGCAGCGGAGCGGCAAGCAGGGCAAATAGTAAAATCAGCTGTTTTAAGAGGCGTATAGGGTTCATAAACAAAAAAACCGCCATGAAGGCGGTTATAAATTTCATGTAAGAAAGATACTATTGATTGTTCACTATTTTTTCATTCAACACATGGTCATCAAAATAGTAAGCCGATGGATTCACCGCCTTCCCGTGGTAGCGAACCTCATAGTGCAGATGCGGCGCCGTGGAGAGTCCGGTGCTGCCCACTTCACCGATTTTCTGGCCGCGCTTAACCTGCTGGCCTCTGCGTACCACTATTTTGGACAGATGACCGTAGCGGGTCACAAAACCATATTTGTGGTTAAGCTTAATCAGCTTGCCATAGCCGTTTACACGACCGGTAAAAGAGATAACCCCGTCGGCGGAGGCATAGACGGGCGTGCCCTTGGCCGCGGAAAAATCCAATCCGTCATGATGCTTGCGCACTTTGTAGATAGGGTGCCGCCGCGGGCCGAAACTGCTGGAAATAACTCCGCTAAGCACCGGTTTTAGGGAGGGCATGTAACGGATGGAGTCCTGCTTGCGCTCAAAGGTGGCCATCAGGGCCGCGTAGCTTTCCAACTCCAGCTTGCTTTCCCGCTCCAGCTTGCTAAGCAGTGAAAGCTGTTCATTCAGATTGGCCGGATCGTTAAAACCGGAAATTTCATCGTTGAAGTCATAGTTATAATCCGCCCCCCCGATACCGACATTACGCACATCGGAGCTGACGCTGGGCAGGCCGAGCACCGTACGCAACTCATCGTCTTTTTTAACGATATCCGCGATACGCACATTCAGCTCGTTGATCTTGGCCTTGGTCTCCCTGAGCCGGTTCTCAAGAGCGATGTTTGTACGTTCCAGGGTTTTTATTTTGGAGTTGTGGCTAAAGTCAACCAGTAAATCCAAACTGATCTTACCCAGAAAGGTAAAAGCGATTAAAAATATGGAGGCATAGGTAAAAAGCTTGACGCGGGATATTTTGTATTCTTTTACAGTCGAACTATTTCTAGGGACAAATATTAAGCGCGACTCATCTTTCATAAATAAAATCCTGGTTGTAATGTGCTCTTGATCACTTTTTTCCGATTCAGAACCAAGTTTAAGGTAAAGAATTATCACAAAGTAATCAAGAGCACAAAGGGCTTCGCGCCTATTTTTATTCGATTTAACCTAAATAATAGCGCAAGACTTTGCTGCGCGAACTGTGCCGCAGTCGTCTTAACGCTTTTTCCTTGATCTGCCGCACACGTTCACGGGTCAGTTTGAACTTTACGCCGATCTCCTCCAGGGTGTGGGGCTTCTCGCCATCCAGACCGAAATAGAGCTTGAGGATTTTAGCTTCGCGCGCGCTGAGCGTGGAAAGGATGTAATTGACTTCTTCCTTAAGGGACTCACCCATCACATCGGAGTCGGGCTCGGGGTCCTGCTGGTTTTGAAGAATATCGATCAACCTGCTGTCGCTGTTTTTTTGCAATGGTGAGTCCATGGAGACCGAGCGGGTAGCCATTTTAATGGTGTCGGTAATGTCGCCGCTGTCCACTTCCAAAACCTTGGCGATCTCTTCCGCCGTGGGTTCGCGCTCATATTCCTGCTCCAGCATGCTGTACACTTTACCGATTTTTGTTAGTGTACCCACGCGGTTCAGCGGTAGCCGCACCAGCCGGGACTGCTCGGCAATAGCCTGCAGAATGGATTGCTTGATCCACCAGACGGCATAGGAAATAAATTTAAAACCACGGGTCTCGTCAAAGCGGTAGGCTGCTTTCATCAGGCCCAGGTTGCCTTCGTTGATCAAATCCTCCAGGGAGAGGCCATAGTTTTGATAGGACTTGGCCACACTGACCACAAATCGGAGATTGGCGCTAACTAATTGTTTTAATGCGCGTTGATCATTCTGCTTGATGCGCTTGGCAAGGTCAATTTCCTGATCGGGCGTAAGGAGCTTCACCTCTCCTATTTCCCTAAGATAATTCTCCAATGATTGATTTTTACTTATGAAAAAATCGCTCACAAATATACTCCAGTTTTATGTTATTAAATTCGAGCTTATATCATTAAGGCAATATTCGCAAAAATGCAATTATTTTTGCCCCTAATAATCTTTATTCACTCATTTTTTTTATATCTTCCAATTCCTGTTCCACCCGGGTCAGTTCATCATCCAGATTTTTTATTTCGTCAAGCAGATGGCTGATACGGTTATCGGTGGGCAGGGCGGTTGGCCCTTCCTTGCGCGAAAGCTGATATACACGTCCGCCCAGCTCAAGCAATTTTTCTTCCAGCTCTTTTTTTATGGCCAGCATGTCAATTTTCAGGCGGCCGATGCGTGTATACTCATTGGTCAGGGCCGAAGCCTTGCGCAAACCTTCCAACATGCTTCGTTTTACTTTATTTCTCAGGGTCATTTTCCAACTCGATTTTATCAACGATTCCTATAATGGTAGCGTCCGCAAGGGCCGGTTTTTTTTGTAAAGGTATCACGGCCTCGGAAGCGGTGATATAGAAAACTATTTCACCCGTTCCCGCGCCTACGCTGTCCACGGCGATTAACGGCGTGCCCAATGGCTCCCGCTTCATGCTTATGGGCTGGATGAGCAGCAGTTTAAGGCCATCCAGTTGCGGGTCTTTTTGCGTGGCCCATATGGAGCCGATTGTTTTGGCCAAAAGCATTATTCGCTGATATCCAGTTTATCTATGATGCCCGATATAACCGCGTCAACCGGCTTCCCCGCCGTTAGTTCCGACTGCCGGGCCGAACTGCCGGTGGTAATCATGACAATTTCACCCACGCCGGCGCCAACGGAGTCGGCTGCCACTACATAGCCGTCCTTAAGGCTGTAATCCAATTCAACGGGCCGAACCAATAAAAGTTTTAAACCGGTAAGTTTTTCATCCTTGCGCGTGGCCCAAACGGTGCCTATTACTTTTCCCAGAGTCATACTTTTTTCCGTTTTGATGTTTTGCACAAAGGCGGGTTACGTCTCGATCTTTGTACCCAATGCCTGTTCGGTTTTCTTTATTACAAAAAGTTTTAAACGACCGGAAAGGCTGTTTCTTTCCCTTAGCCGTTGTTTTAAACCGTCGATGATTTTTTCCGCCGCGTTGACGCCTTCGGCGATCAGGGCGTCGTATTGTTCAAAATCGCTCCAATGTACATGGCCGATACGCGGGGTGATAACGCAGGAGGCCTTCTGCAACAGGAGCCGGTCAATCTTATGCGTTGAAATCTGATTGGCGCGAATAATAATATCAATCACATTGTTAAACTCCGCGGAACGGGGCATATTTTGTGAAACGTTTACGGCGATGATAAATTCCGCGCCCATGTTCAGGGCCGCGTTTACCGGAATGTTGTCGCACACGGAGCCGTCTACATAAAGCTTACCCTTATGTTCCAGCGGCGGAATGATCCCCGGAATGGAGGCGCTGGCCCGCAGGGCTTTTCGTAAATGGCCGCTGGTAAAGGTTGTGCATTTACCGCTGTTGAGTTCCGCCGCGCTGCAGGCAAAGGGCAGCTGCAACTCGCCAAACTCCACGTCGGGTATCAGTTGGTTTACGGTCAGTTGCAGCCGCTCGCCTTTCATTAAACTGATACGATGGGCGGCCAGATTAATAACGACCCGTTTTTTTATCTCCCGGCTTAACTGATGCAACAGGTCATCCGGTTCCAGTCCGTTTTGTTGCTTAAAATAGCGGCTGCCGGCTTTTATAAAACTTTCACTGCTTAAAAAAGCGCGGACGCGCTCCTCCAGCCAGGGCACATCCTGCTTATAGGCGTAAAGGGCCCCCACCAGGGCGCCGATACTGGTTCCGCAAACCATGTCTATGGGTATGTTGTTCCCGCGCAGTACCTTTAATACGCCAATATGGGCCAGCCCGCGGGCGCCGCCTCCACCGAGAACCAGTGCTGTTTTTATTCGCTTCATTTTACCTGTGAATATGAAAACTGTTGACGAAAGAATATACTCGGCGGTTTATGCTGTTTCACTAACCCGGTCAACGGCAAATGTACGTTTTTTTGGCTATTAATGGCAACCGTTATAAAAATCAGTGAAAAAGGCGCTTCTTTTGCTTTTTATAAAGATCGAGTAGCAGGTAGACGGTCATGGCGCTCAGGCCCAGGAGAAGGTAGTAAAAGAGACCGCTTTCCGTTGTGGATAGGGGCATATATTTCCCGCTTAGCAGTTTTGTAAAAAAGACCGCTCCGGGTTTTCCCTTTGGGAAAAGCAGATCCAGGCCCCAAGCAAAGGCCATGCCCAGGGAAATCAATGAGAGGAACAGGGCATATGTTCTTTCTTTTATTGGTGTGTGTTTGCGCGCAGCGCGTTGAACAATCGTCTCCATAAGAAAGTCCGGCGCCCGGAAAGGCTGAAGCCCTTGCAGGCGCTCTTCCGTCCGCAGCATCCGTCGGTAGGTTGTCTTGCAGGCGTCACACTCTTCCAGGTGGAGACGGTTTTCGTCCGAAAGCGTTCCCCTTTTTTCGATAAGGGCAAAAAGTTCATCGTTGGTAAAATGTTCTCTCATAGCAACTCTTCTTTTGAATAATGTTTTTCCAACAGCCTATGCAGTTTCTTACGTCCCCGGCTAAGATGGGTTTTAACGGTATTGACAGGAATTTCCAGGGTTTCCGCGATCTCCCGTATACGGAGTTGATTGAGGTAGTAAAGTGTAATGATCAGTGCGTATGGGGCGGGTAAGGAGTTGATGGCCTGCCAAAGTATCCTGTTCCTCTCTTCCGGTTCTCCCGGGGGGGAGGTCTGTCCGGGTATCTCCGTATGGAGTGGTTCTTCCTGTTGGAAAGAATGGCCGCGCCTGTGGTTAAGGGCGGTTCTGTAAGTCAGTGTATAAAGCCAGGTGCTGAATTTAGCCTGCCCTTTATATTGATCGATTTTGTCGATCACTTTCATAAAGACATCCTGGGTGACCTCCTCGGCCGCCTGTGTTTGTTTAAGCACGCGTAAGGCCAGGGTGTATACATAATCCTGATACCGCCCAACCAACAGGCGTATTGCCGCGGGATTTTTGTTTTTTATGTTTCTAATCATCTCGCTTGAGAGTTCCATGATCTCTATGACACCAAAGTTTCCCTAAAAGTTTCACTTTGGTTTTTTTGTCTTGCCGCCGCGGAGAGTGAAACTCTTTTGTGATTCCCCGTGTCTTACGGGTATAATCACCAATCGGAGTAAGGATATGAGCGAAGTATTTATTCCCATCGTTTTTTTTGTCGCCATGGGGGTGGTCATCTACTATATGTTGCGATTCCGGCATACGGAAAGGATGGCGGTCATTGAGCGTGACATTTCGGAGACCCAATTAAAATACCTTATGACCCGCGCGACGCGCGGAGAAGGCGTACCCGTTATGGCCAGGATCGGCGTAATGGCCATGGGTATAGGTCTGGCGCTGTTAATCGGTAATTTCCTTGGTGGCGAAAATGACGGGCAAATAACCGCCGGATTGATTTTTCTTTTCCCCGGTATCGGTTTATGGGTATTGTATGTACGTTATGAAAAGGGTATAAAACAAGGGAATTGAACCTTGGAGAAGGAAGCCGTTTGCTTTGCTTTTGCCCGGGAGCTAACTTGGTAAAAAAAAGAAAGAGCGGGCAAATGAAGTTTGTTGAGATACTGCGTACCTATAACGCCGTGGATATCGCCATAATAAAGTCCTTGTTGGATGGTGAAAATATAGAATATCGTTTTTTAGGTGAAAATTTCAATATGCTGGAACCGATGGTGCAGCCGGCGCGGCTGAATGTCTGGTATGATCAGGTGGATAAGGCGCGCGAGTTGTTGTC
>JALXBH010000140.1 GCA_026991535.1 Calditrichia bacterium
TAGTTAAAGACCGTCCATATGCGTTTCGGCAATACGTTCAACAACCGGGCCACCTTGTTAACCGGCATTTCACTTTCAATCATGCTCATTGTATAAGCTTCAAATAATAGCGTGAATCCGCTATTCGTGCGCGCCCATGGTACGTTGACCTGTCTGATTTTACCCTGGCTTGTTTTTATCCTGGGGACTTTTGCGTGCAGATAACAGGTATGTTCAAAAAAGTTTAGGTGCTGCCAGGTGCGCTCCAGAGTGTCATGCACTATACATTGTTCACCGCTTTCGTCGGAAAACCTTGAACCTTTTTTAAAGCGCAGATAGATATCTAACTGTTTTCTTCCTTTCGAATCTTTGCCAAATTCGATTCTTTCTACATACCAGGGAGGAAGAAGCCCCAGTGCCTGTGTAAATAACTGTGCTGAATTCATGATGCTAATTTAGTAAATATTTTTAAACTACCCACACAATACGACATAGCACCGACTTTTCTTTTGTTTCGCCAAAAGAACCAAAAGCATCAGCGGAATTTTATCTCCCTGCCATGACTTCATGCATTGCCACCCGCTCACCCGAAAATTCCTCCTTTTTTCCCGTAGCCATGTTTGTGGGTTTATAAAATAGTGTCCCGGCAGGGCTGCAGGGAGCTTACACCAAAGGCTCACCACAACCGGCCCTCAGCCATTTTTGTATTTTTTATTTCATTTGTCATTTGTCATATTCCACCCAAGCTTCGGCGGGCCTACCCTCCCGCTTTTGGCGGGGACAAGACGGCCTATGGCGGAAGCGTAGCCTTCCCGGCGTATAATGGAAATATGCGGAAGATATTAAACGGGCACTGCAAACAGGCAGTATAATCAGGCGCTGCGGATTTTATTGGTGAAAATATTGGCCAGAGCCTTATAGAAATATTTGATATCCGTTAACAGGGGATGTTTTAGTTTTTCGGATATATAAAGACGTTCGGACTTTTCATACTCTTCAATGGATTGCATATTCAGAGCCACATAGGGAGGTATACAGCCCGGCTTGAACTTTTCACGCACCTTGATAAAGTTTTTATCGAAGCGGCGCAACCCGGCTTTGCTAATGGGCCGCACCCCTACGAGGCCCAGCTCACCACGGGCCACGTTTATCAACTGGGGAAGCTCATCCAGCCAATATTTGCGCATAAAACGTCCCCAGACCGTAACCCTGAAATCGTCGCGTATTTTATCGGTGTGATCATCATAGCCATTGCGCCGGATCAGATATTCCTGCAGATACTCGGAATAGGGATGCATGGTGCGGAACTTGTAAACATAGATGGGTTGGCCGTTCTTACCCACGCGGCGCATCTTGAACAAAGGGCCGTAGGAGGGGCTGGTTTCCGCCGAGGGCTCCTTTTTCTTACTGACCACGTAATAGATGTAATCGTCGATCTCTTCCAGGGCCACCACTTCAAAACCGCTGAAGTAGAGCCGGCCCAGGGCCTCGGCCTTGGAAAAGGCGCGATCACGTCCCTTGGTGAAGGCAAAATAGACCTTCTGGAAAAAGGGCAGCTTGGGGAAGACGCGCGTCCAGATAAAATCAAACAGATAGACGATGGCCGCCAGATAATAGGGGTACTTTTTAAA
>JALXBH010000141.1 GCA_026991535.1 Calditrichia bacterium
AACTCATCAATGCCGAAAACGAAATCACCTTCAAATTCGTGGAGCCCTGGATCGGTTATACCCGCACACCGGGAATTTTTCAGATATCCTACCATCAGTTCCGGCTGCCCAACAGCGCGGACTTTGATCTGTTGCGGGCCTCCTTTGAGGTACACCATAAATTTGACAAATATGAGGTAAACGCCACCCTGAGCGCCAAGCAACTGGATCAGCTTGATAACGGCGATATTGACCTGACCCGGGTAACCGACTTTGACGAGGGTCAGAGCAGGGTTTACGGCATCTCCCTGTATGGCAAGCGTGATACGCGCAACAATTTATTCAACCCCGAAAACGGCGCTTTGAATGATTTAAGTATCAGTTTTTCGCAAAGTGTCGGTTTGGTGGACAACCGTTCCGTAACTAACCGCTACCTTACCCTTATCAGCAGTTGGCAGCGTTACCAGCCCTGGCGCCCCACTATTTTTGGCCGCAAGCTGGACTGGGTTCTGGCCAGCAGGTTGAAAAGCGGAATGATTTACGAACTGGGAGGCGCAAAAAACATCCCCATCAGCGAGCGCTTTTACGCCGGCGGCGCCACCAGTGTGCGCGGCTATGGCGAACAGCTGCTGGGCCCGGCCGCCGCCCTTAATGAACAGGGGCAGATCATATCCGCCGCCGGGGGCAAGTTGTTGTTCCTGGCCAATATCGAGGCCCGTATTCCCCTCTTCTGGCTTCTGGTGGGCGAAGTTTTTGTGGACGCCGGCAATGTCTGGAGCGAAATCGGCGACTTCCGACCGTTGGATATCCGCCTGACCAGCGGCCTGGGTCTGGCCATGATTACCCCCCTGGGCCCCATACGGGTGGACTACGGCTATAAGCTTACCCCCCGCCCCACCGACCCGACTCCCGACAGCTTTCATCTGGGTATCTATTTCGCCTTTTAAGGGCGCCGCCATAATATATGCAATTTATTGCCGTTTCATCTGTCATACCTTGTGACGATGACAAAAATTCCACTAACCAGGAGGTAACGATGAAACGATCACTTTTAACCGCATTGATGGCGGCCATGGTATTGAGCGGCTCGCTTTTGTTGGCACAGCCCATGCCGGGCGGCAAGGGCATGCAGGGGCATCCGGGCAAAATGATGGGCCAGGGCAATCCGGGGCAAATGATGATGAACCGCATCCCCAATCTTACGGAGGAACAAAAGGATCAGATTAAGGCCCTGAGGCTGGAGATGATGAAGAAGGCCTTACCGGTCAGAAACCTCATTGCCGAAAAACGGGCCCGCCTGCGTAGTTTACAAACGGAAAAAAATGTAAACCTGAAAAAGGTTAACGCACTGATTGACGAAATCGCCGGACTAAAGGCGGATATCGCTAAAATGCGGGCCGCCAAAAAGCAGCAAATCCGCAGGCTGTTAACCGAAGAGCAGCGTATCATCTTCGACAGCCGCCCCCTGCGCATGAACAGGGGAAAAAAGGGCGCCTGCCGTCATCATGGAGCGGGCCGCCACCCCGGGTTATAGCACAGTCATATTAATAAACAAGCCCGCCTTAGGCGGGCTTGTTGTGTGTATAAGCTGTATCTTTAAGGCATCCCGTCCCTATGGCTCCAGCAGCTCCTTTAAATATTTCCCGTATCCGCTTTTCAGCATCGGCTGGATCAGCCTTTCCAGACCCGTGTTATCAATAAAGCCCATGCGCCAGGCAATCTCTTCTACACAGCCTATCTTTAAGCCCTGCCGGTCTTCAATGGTTTTTATAAACAAGGTGGCGTCCACCAGCGAGGCATGGGTACCCGTATCCAGCCAGGCATAGCCCCGCCCCAAAAGCTGAACATGCAGTTTTTGGCGTTCCAGGTACACCCGGTTCACATCGGTAATTTCCAGCTCGCCCCGTTCTGAGGGTCTGATGTTCCTGGCAATATCGACAACCTCATTATCATAAAAATATAAACCGGTTACCGCATAATTGGATTTCGGTTTTTGGGGTTTTTCCTCTATGCTTTCCGCCTCGCCCTTGTCGTTAAAGGCCACCACGCCATAACGTTGGGGGTCTTTTACATAATAGCCAAAAACGGTGGCGCCCTCTTTTTGCTCAACGGCACCTTTCAGTTTTTCCGGCAGGCCATGCCCGAAAAAGATGTTATCCCCCAGCACCAGAGCCACGCGATCGCGGCCGACAAAGGATTCTCCGATGATGAAGGCCTGGGCCAGTCCTTCGGGACGCGGCTGCACGGCATAAGTTAGTTCTATTCCCCATTGACGGCCGTCTCCCAGCAATCGTTTAAATTGTTCGCTATCATGCGGCGTGGTGATGATCAGTACTTCCCTGATGCCGGCAAGCATCAGCGTGGAGAGCGGATAATAGATCATCGGTTTATCGTAAACCGGCAACAACTGCTTACTTACGGACATGGTGGCCGGGTGCAGGCGCGTTCCGCTGCCGCCGGCAAGAATAATCCCCTTCATCGCCTGTCCCCCAGGCCGATACGTTCCAGATTGTAACTGCCGTGCAAAACTTCGTTACACCAGTCCAGATTATTCAGGTACCACCGCACCGTTTTCTCCATGCCGCTTTCAAAGTCATGTTTAGGTGCCCAGCCTAAATCATTTTTAATCTTTGTGGCGTCAATGGCGTAGCGCAGGTCATGCCCCGGACGATCCGTGACAAAGGTAATCAGCTCCGCGTAAGAGCGGCCATCCCCGCGGGGTTGGTGTTTGTCCAGCAAAGCGCAAATTTTATGCACCACATCGATATTGGTCTGCTCATTGTTACCGCCGATGAGATAGGTTTCCCCCACGTTCCCTTTTTCCAGCACACGGAGCAGGGCTGTAACATGATCCTCCACAAAAAGCCAGTCACGGATATTTTCACCCTTGCCATAAACGGGTATGGGCTTTCCCTGCAGGGCATTGAGTATAATTACAGGGATCAGTTTTTCCGGATACTGATAAGGGCCGTAATTGTTGGAACAATTGGTAATCAACACCGGCAGGCCGTAGGTATGCTGCCAGGCGCGCACCAGATGATCGCTGGAGGCCTTGCTGGCCGAATAGGGCGAACGGGGATCGTAAGGCGTATCCTCACGGAACATGCCCTCCGCGCCCAAAGAACCGAACACCTCATCGGTGGAGATATGCAGAAAGCGAAAGGCTTCCTTCCTCCCGGGGGGCAATCCCTCCCAATATTTCCTGCTGACATCCAGCATGATATAGGTGCCCATAATATTGGTATTGAGGAAATCGGCCGGACCGTCGATGGAGCGATCCACATGGGACTCCGCCGCCAGATGCATTACCCGGTCGGGCTCAAAGGCCTCAAAAAGGCGGAACATCATCTCATGGTCGCGTATATCGGCCCGCTCAAAATGGTACAGAGAGGCGTTTTCCACACTTTTCAGGGAAACACGGTTGCCGGCATAGGTCAGTAAATCCACATTCAGCACTTCGGCCTGTTCGTTCCCTACCAGATAATGTACCAAATTAGAACCGATAAAACCGGCGCCTCCGGTAATCAAAATTTTTTGCATATCCATCTTATTCCTTAAAAATCTTCCTTAATATTGTTAGAATTATCCGCGTCAAGAATGGTTTCATCGCCCAATACCACTTTTGCGGGATGGCCCGCCTCCGGCACATGGACGGTCACCTTCTTTTTTCCGCGCCAAACGGCGGCTGTTTTTTCCACGGTTTTTTCAACGCCCTCCCTGTCCGTTACGCTAATCCTCACCGGCAGGGGAAGTCCGCCCTTGTTCTCGACGACAATATCCAGCCCTTCTGCCGTCTGCGTAACCGTGCCCAGGGCCAGATCGGCGTAAGCAAGCTCAAAGAACCATGGTTTCCAATACCAGTTAAGGTTCCGGCCGCTCACGCGGTTAAAGGTAAAAAAGAAATCATAGGGCAGGGGATGACGCCCTCTCCAGTTTTTCACATAATCATGCAGAGCCTTTTTAAAAAGAGCGTCGCCCAGCATGTCACGCAGATATTCATAAGCCATACCGGGACGGTTATAGGAGGCATTGCGATAGGCCCGGCCCGTCAGCTCATTGGAGGGAATCATCATCGGTAAATCGACGATGCTTCCACCGATTCGGTTATAACTTTTTACCCGCCGGGCAATGATGTTCTCTTCAGGAGCCAGGGCTAATTGCGCCTTAAAGGGCAGCATTACGGCCATGCCTTCGTCCATAAAGGCAAAACGCCGTTCATTGATACCCATCATAAAGGGAAAGTAGGTATGGGTAATCTCATGGGAGGTCAGGCTTACGCGACGGGAATGGCGGGAGACCGACCCGTCATTGACGATCATGGGAAATTCCATGCCGCCTCCGTTTTTGCTGACAAAAACCGTCATGGCCGGGTAGGGATAGGGAATGGCCGGAAAATCACCGGAAAGGAAGGCAATGGACTCCGCCGCGATATCGCACACATCCGTTTGCGTTTCATCATCCTTGGGGTAGGCCGCCTGAATCAGCGTCCGCCGCCCCGGTTCCACTTCCACCGAGCGTATATCCCAGGCATAATGATCGCTAAAGGCAAAAGCAAAGTCGGGTACATGAGAAGCCTTATAATGCCAGGCCGCCGCTCCTTCGTTTATAAAGACGCTGTCTTCATCCAGTATCTTTTGCGAAAGGATGGCCCGCGCGTTATCGCTTTCAAAAGCCCGGCTCCACAGCTCATGCTGTTCCGAGGGCAAAACCTCCCCGGCATTCTGTAACATCCCCGTGGCCCAAACGCTATAGCCCGCCGGCAGATGAATACGCACATCAAAATCATGGAAATCGTTGTAGAATTCCTGCAAACCGGTATAATTGAGCATATCCCAACCGAACACATCATCATAAACGGCCAGTTGCGGATACCAGTAGGCCACAAAGGCGCTGCTTTCATCATACATCCCTGAACGAATAGGGGATTTTTCGGCGATGTAATATTTCCAGTCAATTTCAATACGGCGTTGTTCACCCGGTAAAACAGGTTTCTTCAGGGTGATGATTAAGTTGGTGCCCCGCCGCCGGGTTTGCCCGTGTGGGTCATCGGTATCCATAAGCGTATCGCCTACCTTTAAACGCATAATTTCCATACCATCGGTCAAGGCCAAAGGGTCCATGGGAGAATTTCGGGCGCCGCCCTTGCGGTAGATATCCTGATACAGACGCATGACAAGTGTCTTCAGGGTATCCGGGCTTTCATTCGTGTAAATGATTTCGGCCTGCCCCTTTAACAGGCGGGTCTCCGGGTAAACCGTAACATCGATACGGTAGGAAGCGTGATTGATCCAATAGGCCGTGCCCGGCCGGCCTTCAAAACCGCGTGTGAGGCCCTTTTCATACAAGGGACGGAAGTTTGTGCCCATATATAAATCATCCGCGCCGGCCGGCGACAGGCCGGTCAATACCAGTAAAAACATTACCAGACGCATTGCATATTTCACGATAGGCTCCTTATAAGATAGAGATTTATGGTAAATTAAAAAGCATGACCGGAAGCAGGAAGGCTACCAGGCTTTCGTCTTTTCATACAGGCCGTTTTCCATCCTTTTCATCTCCGCGCGATCGGCTTCTTTCCGGTCATCATATCCCGCCAGATGGAGCAGCCCATGGATAATCAGCCGCCGTATTTCATTAAGCGTGCTCACGCCAAACTGCCGCGCCTGACGTTCCGCCTGATCGATACAGATGTATATTTCACCCTCAATACCCTCTTCACCCAGGTCAAAGGTTATTACGTCGGTGGTGTCGGGGTCGTTAAAATAGGTTTTATGCAGGGAACGGATATAGGCGTCATCCGTAAGGATAATGGCACAGGAAAGCATCTCCAGTTTCAGGGCACGGCACACATCCTCCACCAACTTCCGTGATGGCCGCTCCTCCGGGCCGGGACGGCCGGATTCATTATGCAGACTAATTTCCATTTGCGGCCCTGGAACCGTTTCCGTTTTTATCCCTGTTTTTTTCCCTGGCCGCGCCCTTTCCGGGCTTGACCGCTCCGGGATACTCGATGCGGTGTTGAAAAACGCCGTACAGAATGGGCATAAAAGCGTCTATACTCTGTTTGACCTCCTTAAAGGTGATATCACACTCGTCAAACTGGCCGTCCCTGTATTTGGCGTCCACCAAACCCTCCACAAAGGCACGGATACGCGACGGCGTCGGATTTTGCAGGGTTCTTGTGGCCGCTTCCACCGTATCGGCCATCATCACGATAGCGGTACCCTTGCTTTGGGGCTTGGGGCCGGGATACCTGAAGTCTGCTTCGCTAACCTTATCCTTGTCCCCGGCCAAAGCGACGGCCTTGTTATAGAAAAAGTTCATCAGGGTCGTGCCGTGATGCTCGGCGATAAAATCCCGGATACGCCCGGGCAGCTTGTACTGTTCGGCCAGTTCCAATCCTGTTTTAACATGGGAAACCAGGATAAGCGCACTCATATTGGGTTTTAATTCACTGTGCCTGTTTTTGGCGTCCATCTGATTTTCCACAAAATATTCCGGTTTTTCCATTTTACCGATATCATGATAATAAGCACCCACGCGGGCCAGCAGGGAATTCTCGCCGATCTCCTCCGCCGCCGCCTCGGCCAGATTGCCCACCACCATACTGTGATGAAAGGTGCCCGGCGCTTTTATGGAAAGCTCCTTCAACAGAGGGTGATTCAAATCGGAAAGTTCCAGCAGACGCACATCGGTCGTCACGTCAAACCCCCGCTCAAAAACCTCCAGAATCATATAGGTAACCAGAGGAGCAAACACGGCATTGGGCAGCAGGTTATAGCTAAAAATACGGATCATGCTGTTAAGGCTGTCAAAACGCAAAAAGGTAAGGGCGCCGATAATCCACAGATAAGAGAGGGCGATATAGAGAACCGCCTTAAAAATCTGATTCCTGTTGCGAATTTCGTAAACGGCAAAAATAGAGATCATGCCGCTGACGATGGTCAGCATGGTGATATCGTAGCCGCCGCCCTGAATGCCGCCCAGCAAAAGGGCTATGGCCACGGTGACCACAAAACCGATGCCGGAGTCGATCAATATGGCCGTAAGCATGGAGCCGATGGTGGTGGGGATAACATATACCGGCCAGTTCAACGGTCCGGAAATGATGGCCGCGATAACGATATTCAAAAGAATAATCAGCGTAACCAGGAACAGTTTTTTATTATCATAAAATATTTTTTTTCTAAAGGAAAAGAGATAAAGACCCACCACAAACAGAATGGCCGCGGCCAGCATAAAGCGGCCCAGCTTGGCGATAATCGGCTGCCAGTTACCCTCTTTTTTACTGCGTTCCACCCTGGCCACTTCCAGGCTGTACAGTTTTTGATAGATATCCTCGGTAATGCGTTCATTGGCATCTACAATACGCTCGTTTTCATAAACCATCTCCTTGGTCAGGCTTACACTGTTAATGGCCTTTTGACGCTCCTTTTCCGTTCTTTCCACATCGGAGTAAAAATTGGGTTTTAAGGTCTGGCTGAGCACCACGCGCCAGGCCTCGCCGGGCACATCCTTATATCTTTTTTGCAGGGCGGCAATAAAATCAACAATGGCCGAATCCATATCCACCAACTGACTTTTTTGCAGGCGGTGCTCAATATCATCCCGTATAAGGATAACCTCATCACGTTCAATCTCCCCGGCCTTTAGATCAACCACGCCGTTTTTATAACGTTTTTTCCACCAGCCGGAGGTATATTTTATGGGCCGGTTCTCCCGCACAAAGCGATTCAGGCTGCTGTAATACTGGGTTGTAACGGAAATACCGAGGGAATCCCGGAACAGGCGATTATGCCGGGTCAAAATAGTTTTAGATGTATCGGTCGGCCTTTGTTCAAGGTTATCGTTTAAAATATAGGCCATAACGCGGCTAAGCCTGTCCAGGCTTTTTTCCTGCTCTCCCGGCTTAAAACTGAAATAGACCGGAACGCGGGCCACGGCGGCTTCCCGTTCCTTTTTCAGTTCCTCTTTTGTTTTAAGGATAAAAAAGTTAAAGGGCGCCACCACCTTTTTGGTAGCCACGCTGCCTATTTTGACGTCCGTATACTGAATGCTGTTGTCCGTGGAAAGGAGCAGGGGGATAACCACCACCATAAACAGGAAATAGACGCCTTTGTGGATCATTTCCCTCAGCGGGGAGGGCCGTTCACTTTTTTTATCAAAGGTTTGTAACAGCTTTGCCCAAAGCGATGAAATCTGCATTTATTTGATGTGCGCTTTCTTTAAGGCTTCACGGAAAATCACCATGCGCTGCACTTCGGAGGTTCCCTCGCCGATCTCCATCAGCTTGGCGTCCCGCCAGTAACGCTCCACTTCATACTCCTTAGTGTATCCGTATCCGCCGTGTATCTGGATTGCATTTTTTGTAATCTCCATGGCTACTTCCGAGGTAAACAGCTTGGCCATGGAAGCTTCCAATTTATAAGGTTTCCCTTCATTACGCAATTGCGCGGCATGATAAACCAAATGTTCCGCGGCGCTGATTTTGGTCTGCATATCCGCCAGCATAAACTGAATAGCCTGAAAACCGTTCAGCTTAGCGCCAAACTGCTCTCTTTCAGCGGCGTACTTCATGCTCTTTTCAAAAGCGGCCCGGGCAATGCCCAGGGTTTGCGCGGCAATACCCACCCGTCCGCCGTCCAGAGTCATTAAAAACTGTTTATAGCCCTCGTTCTCTTTTCCCAAAAGATTTTCCGCCGGAACGCGCACATCGGTAAAGTGCAGCATACTGGTGGGCGAGGCGCGCATGCCCAGTTTTTTTTCCTTTTTACCCACCTCAAAGCCGGGCATGCCCTTTTCCAGAATAAAGCTGGAAATTCCCCGTGTACCCTTTTCCGAATCGGTAACCGCGGTTACTACAAAGATATCGGCATAGGCGGCGTTGGTGATAAATATTTTGGAGCCGTTCAGGATATAGGCGTCCCCGTCCTTGACGGCCGTGGTGCGGGTTCCCCCCGCGTCGCTGCCGGCCCCGGGCTCGGTCAGGCCAAAGGAGCCCAGTTTTTCTCCCCGGGCCAGAGGAGTAAGGTATTTTCGTTTCTGTTCTTCCGTGCCAAAAAAAGCCAGCGGCATACCGGCCAGAGAGATATGCGCCGAATAGGATAAGGCGGTGGAAGCGCATACCCGGGCCAGTTCCTCCAGGGCAATGGCATAGGATATCTGATCCATGCCCGCCCCGCCGTATTTTTCATCAAAGGGTAAACCCAGCAGATGCAAATCCTTCATTTTTTCAAAGGTCTCAACGGGAAAACGCTCTTCTTCATCTATCTCTATGGCTATGGGCGCCATTTCCTTTTCGGCAAATTCGCGCACCATTTGCCGAACCATCCTGTGTTCTTCATTAAATTCAATCATACTCTCTCCATGGGATTTATCAATCAGTTCTGGCTTATCGTCGGATTTAACAAATTTATAAAAGCCGGCGACAAATAAAAACAGCTAAGCAGCTATAATAAGCGGACAAAAAAAATCAAAAAAAGTTTTTTTCTTCACAGTAGTACCATTCTACCGAAAATCATGATTAGCCAATATCAGCCAATGGTGTTTAATTTGAATTTTCTTTACAAATCATGGATTCTATTATTCATGCTGGGCCTCAGCCTTCCGGCGCAGGATTGGCAGTTTGAAAATTTTGGTGTCAGTGACGGCCTGCCTCAGTCCCAGGTTTACGACATCTTCCAGGACCGCCAGGGTTATATATGGCTTGCCACGGCGGCGGGTTTTACCCGCTATGACGGGCATGAATTTACCCTTATGAACTATAACCTTACGTATAAAAATTCGGATGCTGTCTTTTCAGTATACGAAGACCCTTCCGGGAATGTTTGGCTGGGCACCATCGGTAACGGTATTATCCGCATAAACACCACCCGCCGCGATAAACCGGAGATTAAGGCCTATTTCGTGGATGATCCCGTGGGAGAGAGCATTTATGCCATTGAACAGGTGGGCCGTCAAATCTGGTTTGGCACGGATAGCTCCTCACTCATCATATACACTCCCGGAAAAGGTTTTGTGAAACAACGCCTGCATCGCGATAAAGATATTCATTATGTTCGTGATATCGCCGTGCACAAGGACAGTTCCATCCTTGTGGCCATATACGACGTTGGCCTGGCCCGTATACAAAAAGGCGACACCACCCTTTACACGGTGGAAGAGGGACTGCCCGACCCTGAAATCCGTTCCATTTTACCAAGGGAGGACGGTAGGGTCTGGCTGGGATGCCGTACGGGAATTTATATCATCCGTTTTCAAGGAAAACGTGTAAAAATCCTTAAGCATTACAGTAAAAACAACATACTGCCTTCCAACCGCGTTTACCATCTCATTCAAACATCGGACGGAGCGGTTTGGGCCGCCACGCGGCTGGGCGCCGTAAGATTCCAAAACGGTAAGATACGCATTCTGGATACCTACAACGGTCTTATAAACGATAAAGTTATGCGCATCTATGAAGACCGGGAACGAAACATGTGGTTCGGTACCAATGGCGGCGCCAGTAAACTGGCCCGGCAAAGCTTTTTATCCTTTACGCGTAAGCATGGCCTGCCCAACACCTATATTTTTTCCGTGGCTATAAAAAACGACGACGTCTGGCTGGGTCTGCAAAGCCGGGGCATATATAAAATCAATCGCCATATGAAGATTGAAAACTACAAACCCGCAACCTTTGACCATGCTTCTGTGCGTAGTTTTTATTTTGAAGGACAGGACGTCTGGTATGGTACCCGGGACGGAATTTTTCATGAAACGCCCCGGGATATAAAGCTCTACACTACCGAAAACGGTTTGCCCGGCAACTATGTCCGCGACATAAAAAAAGATGCTTCGGGTACACTCTGGCTGGCCACAAATCACGGCATCGCCCGCGTCACCTCCACCAATCCGGTACGCATAGAAACCTTTGCCCCGCTGGCCAGTATCGGTTCCTGGACCCTGCTGCCCATGCCCGATTCCAGTATATGGATACCTTCCTACGGGGATGGTATCTTTCATGTAACAAAGGACACAATTGTTAACTACACGGTTAAGGACGGATTATCCAGCAACTATTTTTACAGCGCCGCCCTCTTCCGGGATACATTATGGTTTGGTGGAACCAAGGGACTGGTCACCTATGCCGGTGGACGGATGGAAAGCCACTCCAATGATACCAAGTACCCTAAAAAAACAAGCTGGGCCTTTGCCAACAGCGGAGACACGACCCTTTACATCGGCAGTTCAAAAGGCTTTTACAGTTATTCCGGGGGGCGCTTCAGGCACTATACCACCCTGGACGGCCTGGTGGGTGATGAAATCAACATCAACGCCATGACCCTTGATAAAAAGGGACGCCTATGGATCGGTACCATCAGCGGTCTGTCGGTCTACATCCCGGAATATGACACCCCTTCCCTTTTTAAGCCGAAAATTATTCTGGACAAAATCATCTCCCCCGCCTATAAAGGGGCGCCGCCGCCCTCCTTTGTTTTAAGTTTCAGGAACAATTCCATCGCCTTTGAGCTGGACGGGCTGTGGTACAAGGCGCCAAACCATGTACGCTATATCAGTTTTCTTGAAGGGTATGACAAGGGCTGGAGTGAGCCGACAAGCCGTTCCTATGTCAACTACACAAACCTGCCTCCCGGTGAATACCGTTTTCATGCGCGGGCCGTCAGCGGCGACGGTTTGCAATCCGGAGAAGAGGTAAACTACGCTTTTGTTATCGAATCGCCTTTTTGGTATTCCGCCTGGTTTATACTTTTAATGGCGGCTCTTGCCGTTTATATTATCATTTTATTTGTACATTGGCGCACGGCCCGCGTGGAGCGTATAAACCGTGAGTTGGAAGAGCGCATCGCCCAACGCACGCGCCAACTCAAGGAATCCATCGCCAAGGAGCAGGAAGCCTCCCGGGCCAAAAGCCGCTTTCTGGCCAACATGAGCCATGAAATACGCACGCCTCTTAACGGTATTATCGGTATGAATCGCCTGCTAAACGCCTCTCCCTTAAGCAAGGAACAGCTTGAACTCAGCCATTATATCGATACCAGCGCTGAATCCCTGTTACAAATAATCAATGACATTCTCGACATATCCAAGATTGAGGCCGGTAAGGTAAAAATAGAAAAAGCGCCCCTGACCCTGCGGGACACCGTGCAAAACTGTATGGATGTAATCGCCGGGTACAGTTTTGAAAAACCCATAAGACTGATCGCTACCGTTGAGCCTTCCCTGGCCGCTCATTATTTGGGCGACGCGCTGCGCATGCGTCAGATTTTACTTAATTTTTTGGGGAACGCGGCCAAGTTTACCCATGAAGGGTTTATCGAACTGACAATTAGCCGGGCCGCCACCCAAAATGACATTGATCGTGTACGTTTTAGCGTTAAGGACACCGGTATCGGCATCGCCCGGGAAAAGCTGGACGCCATCTTTGAGAGCTTTACGCAGGCCGATGAGACTACCGTACGCCGTTTCGGCGGAACGGGCCTGGGGCTTTCCA
This sequence comes from Calditrichia bacterium, assembly GCA_026991535.1. Lineage (GTDB taxonomy): Bacteria > Calditrichota > Calditrichia > Calditrichales > J004 > J004. Next base: position 12,470 of record JALXBH010000141.1, read on the forward strand.
TAAGCCGGGAACTGGTGCGCCTGATGGATGGCCGGTTGGGGGTGGAAAGCGAACCCGGCCGCGGTTCATGCTTTTGGTTTGAGATAGATATGCCCCGCGCGCCGCAGAAGGAGGAGCAAAGCCCGGCGGGCCTTCCCCGTCACGTTATTCTCGCGGATATACCGGAATTGCTGCAAAAAGCCGTGACACGTCTGCTTGAGAACCACAATATCCCCTGGGAAAACTGCCGGCCCGGCGGGGAGACCTGCGATGGGACGGGAGAGGATATCTGCATTACCGCCAATGCGGCCCTGTTGACGGAGAAAAGGGAACATTATAGCTCCTTCAAAAAGGTGATTCTGCTTTCGGACATGTTCCGTCAGCCCCCCTCCACCGACTATTTTCCTTCGAATACGGTTATCTTTAACAGCCAGCCTTTTTGTGACTGGAAACTTTTACAGGCTCTGAAAGGCAACACACAAAACCCGGAGACAAAAAGAGCCTCCCAAGGCAAGGAGTTCTCCCTGGAAGCCATTAGCATTCTGGTGGTTGAGGATAATCCCATCAACCAGAAACTTATGGGTAAGATTCTTGAACGTTTCAATTGCCGCTGGAAACTGGCCGTGAACGGTCTGGAAGCGGTGGAACTGTTTAAGACAGAAGCCTTCGATATTATTCTGATGGATATTCAGATGCCGGAAATGGACGGACTGGAAGCCACGCGAACCATCAGGCGCCTGGAGAAAGAGCATAATCATCCGCCCATTCCAATTATCGCCCTGACGGCCAATGCCATGGCCGAGGATAAAAAGCAATGTTTTGAGGCGGGAATGAGCTATTACCTTTCCAAACCTTTTACCCCAAAACAATTACAGGAAAGCGTCCGGCGGCTTTTAAGCGGCGAGGAGGCACTTCAGCCTAGCCCTTAGACTTCGCTTTTCGTCCGATCAATGTATTGGTGGTGACCGTTTCAATGGTTACATCCACAAAATCACCCTTGTTACAGCCCTCGCCGGGAAAGGCCACAATCTTGTTGCCGTCATTCCGGCCTGTCATCTGGCCCTCTTTTTTTCCCTTGCCCTCCACTAAAACACGGAACGTCCGGCCGATATGCGCCCGGTTCCGCTCCAGGGAATGCGCGCGCTGCCTTTCCACCAGGCGGATCATGCGGTCGGTCTTTTCCTCTTCGCTGACATCATCGGGAAATTTACGGGAAGCGATGGTTTGTTTGCGCTCCGAATATTTAAACATAAAGGCCGAGTCAAAACGCACCTCATCCATTACTTTCAGCGTATCCCGGAAATCCTCTTCCGTTTCGGTGGGAAAGCCAACGATGACGTCGGTGGTCAATACGATATCGGGAATGACCTCGCGGATATGGGCGGCCATATCCAAAAACTCCCGTTGGGAATAGGTGCGGTTCATCATCTCCAGAATGCGGCTGCTGCCGGCCTGCAGGGGCAGATGTATCTGCTTACAGACATTGGGATTTTCAGCTATCACCCGCAACAGTTTTTCGGGAAAATCCTTGGGATGGGGTGATGTAAAGCGTACCCGTTCTATACCTTCCACTCCGGCGACCATTTCAATCAGGTCGGCAAAGTCGTATTTTTCATAGTTATAGGAGTTTACATTTTGCCCCAGAAGTGTAATCTGCTTAAACCCTTTGCCTGCCAGTTGCCGGGCTTCCGCCACAATATTGGCCGGCTCCCGGCTGCGCTCCCGTCCCCGGGTGTAAGGTACCACGCAAAAGGTGCAAAAGTTGTCACAACCGCGCATCACGGCGATCCAGGCATTGATGCCTTCTTCATGGGTGGGAAAAACATCGCTGTAGGTCTCAAACTCGGAAAGGGTCAGGTAAAAGTCCTTTTCCCCGGTCTGTTCCACCTTGTCCAGCATTTCCGGCAGTTTTTTATAGGCGTCCGGCCCGGCCACAATGTCCACGCCCACCTTGTCCTCCAGCAGCTCCTTGCGCAGGTTTTGGGCCATGCAGCCCAGTACCCCCATGACCAGCTCTTTATTTTGGCGGCGCAACTGTTTTAATACGCTGATACGTTGATGCACCTTTTTATGGGCGTTTTCACGCACGGAACAGGTATTGAGAAAAATAACCTGAGCCTCTTCCGGCGTTTCGGTAAAGTTATAGCCCTTGCGCCCCAGAATGGATTTGACGATTTCCGTATCGTAAACATTCATCTGGCAGCCGTATGTTTCAATATAAACCTTTTTCAAACAATTTCTCCCATAACATAATCCTCTTCCCGGCGCACAAGACGTACACGCTTTATCACATTGTGCAGCGGCCGTTCACCTTCCTTTACCGCCACGCGGATATAGTTACCCGTCAGGCCAAACCAACAGCCATCCTTGTTTTCTTCAAAAAGCACGTCGTATTCACGCCCCAGATTCTCCCGGATAAACTGCATTTTACGGCGCTGTCCCAGGTCGGTCATGGAACGCATGCGCCTTTTCTTTTCATCCGGGCTGACCTTGGGTTTCATTTTATAAGAGCCGGTGCCTTTACGATCCGAATAGGTAAACACATGATAAAAAGAGACCGGCAGATCGGCCAGCAGGGCCTTGGAATTTTTAAAGGCCTGTTCATCCTCGCCGGGGTAGCCGACCATGATGTCCGTGCCGATGCCGATATGCGGTATTTTTTCAGCGGCATATTCTATAATTTCGCGAAAGAAGGCGGCATCGTGTTTTCGGCGCATGGAATCCAGGATGGCGTCATCCCCGCTTTGCAGGGGAATATGCAGATAGGGGCAGACCACGACGGAACCGGCCATATAATCGATCAATTCCCTTGTTACCGTGGTCGGTTCGATGGAACTGATACGTATGCGTTCTATACCCGGTACCTGTTCAAGGGCAGCCACCAGGTCCAGGAAGTTTTTATCCTCGTTTTTATAGGTACCGATATTCACCCCGCTAAGCACCAGTTCACGGTGGCCCATTTCCGCCAGCTTGTGCGCCTCCTGCAAAATGTCCTGAAAATCCCTGCTGCGCGCCGGGCCGCGGGCCGTGGCGATGATGCAAAAAGAACAGACAAAGTTGCAGCCATCCTGGATTTTTATATTAGCCCGCGTATGGGTATCGTAAAAGCCAACCGATTCGATGGTAAAGCTTTCCCGGGAAATCTTGCTGCTATGCACCACACGCGGCTCGGACATTTTATCCAGCGTTTCCACATAATCGGCCAACTGCATTTTATGCTCATTGCCCATGATCAAATCCACCCCTTCGATACGGCGGATATCCTCAACGGCCATTTGGGCGTAGCAGCCGATCACGGCCACAAAGGTATCGGGATTTTTACGCACACTCTTGCGCACGGCCTGCCGGCAGCGGGCGTCCGCTTTTTCGGTAACCGTGCAGGTATTCACAACCGTCAGATCGGCGGCCTCGCCAAAAGGCACAATCTCAAAGCCCCGGTTTTGTAAATCACGGGCAATATTGGCGGTTTCAGCCTGATTCAACCGGCATCCCAGGGTATACAATGCTGCTTTCGGCATATCTCTCCATTTAAAATAAAGCCGGTAAATTTAATACATTTTCCGGCGGATTGCCATTTAAAGGTTTAACGCCGGGGAGCGGGCCCACAATATGGGATGCTCCTCCTAAAAATACCATCGGGGCGTTGCTCCCAATGGTCATCTTTTTTACTTTTGTCACGGTTATGCCCGTTCATAACCTTTCCGTCTTTATATTAATTCCCCTCATTTAAATTGAAGCAAAGATGTGCCATGGAAGAATATACTTTTAGCCCGGAAGAGATAGCGGAATTCAGGGAATTGGCCGGGCGGTTTTCCCGGCAAACCATTCAGCCCTATCTCAACAGCGAATTTTCCGACGGGGATATGTCAAAAATCGACGGGATTATCTCCGCCGGTAAACAGGCCGGTTTATGGGCAGACCGAGAAAACAGCCTGGGGATTTGGGGAACGGATCACAGCCATGCCGCTCTCTCCCTGGAAATGCTGAGCGCGCTGGCTTCTTCCTGCGCCGGGGTGGCTGTGCTTTTCCATTCCAACGGGCTGGCTCAACGCATTTTTTATGACGGTGGCGGCTCTTCCGGTCTTCCCCTCCTTTGCGCCTTGCAGGAAAGCGAACGACCACCGGCCGCCAGGCTTTTTTTATCTCACAACACAACATTAAAGGATGAGGATCCTAAAGAAGTTCTGACCCGTTATTTCGTACCCGTCCCTGAAAAGTCCGGCGCGTTGATCACCTTTACAAGGCGCAACGGTCGTATTGCCCTGGTGCTGTTCGAATTGAATAAAAGCGTCCTAAAAGAGGAAAGAGTCCGCGAACGTCTGGGGCTGCGCGCCTGTCCCCTGTCCCATTTCCACATAGCCGCAAATGCCACCGGCCTGACTTTAAGCGAAGAGGCGACGGATTTATTACGGAAAGGCTGGTATATGCACTGGCTGGGGCTTTCGGCCATTGCCGTGGGCATCGCCCGTGGCGCGCTTAAAGCGGCGCGTGAGTACTGCCGGCAGCGTTATCAGGGTGGAACCGTCATCCGTGACCATGACGCCATCCAGACCCTGCTTGTAAATGCCCAAACCGCCTTATACACCGCGGAAAGCATGCTGCAACACAACCGCACGCTTAGCGATATCAGTCCCGCGCATTTGACACAGGCGGCCATGGCAAAACTTTCCGTGATGGAGCTATGCGCCTCGGCCGTTACCGATTCATTGCAAACCTTTGGCGGCTATGGCTATATGGAAGATTTTGGCATGGAAAAACGGTTGCGCGATATGAACACATTGAGAACCATGTCCGGTTCTCCCCTTTACCTGCGGCGCTTAATATTCGAATTGAGCGAGGAGTTATAATGGAATCCCTTGAAGACAAACTACGCATGCCCAATGCCGCCAAGCGCCTCAGCGCCATCGGACGCTGGCTGGTGGATGTACGCCCCCTTACCCTTTGGCAACGCGACACCATGACCCTGGATCGCGGTGCCCGGAAATGGCGTAAACGCGCCCTGGATTTTTCCCGCAGGCATATACGTCCCGTGGCTTTTGAGGCGGACTATCACCATAAGAATTTTGATGTGCTGCCGCTGATGAATCTGGCCGCCCGAAATGGCATGCTCTCCGTTTTAATGATCCCGCCATTGGGACGGGCCTCCGTGCGCCCCTATTTAAAAAGCGCCGTTTTTCAGGCGGCACTGATCGGTGAGGAGTTTTCCGTGGAGAGCGGAGGTATCGGTTTGTTATTCATGGCCCACTACCTGGGTCTGGCCCCTTTGTTGCTGGCGGGACATATTCCTACCTATGTCAGACACTATCTTCCCCTGCAATACAAGTCTAAAACGGAGCATCCGGTATTGATGGCCTTTGCCATCACCGAGCCGCAGGCCGGCTCCGATGTGGAACATACGGAGGGTGGCGCCAAAGCCCGCCTGGTTACTACAGCCGAACCCTGTGACGGCGGCTACCGGCTCAACGGTAGTAAGGTGTTTATATCCAACGGTAAAATCGCCCAAAAGCTCACCCTGTTTGCCCAAATCGGTCAGGAGGGACTGGATTCCTGGACATGTTTTTTATTGGACAAAGAGATGCCGGGCCTTTCCGTGGGGCGTCAGGAGCGGAAAATGGGTCAGCGCCCGTCCGATGCCTCCGAGATTATTTTGCAGGATGTCTTTGTTCCTCATAAAAATGTTGTCGGTAAATTACGCGACGGCTGGGCCATAAATAAAAATGTGCTTAATTACTCCCGGCCGGTGGTCGGTGCCATGGCCCTGGGGCAGGCCCGCGGGGCTTTTGAAAGAACACTGGAGTTTTGCCGGGAAACCTTTTTGGGCGATAAACGGCTGCTGGATTATCAGGATGTTCAATTGCAACTGGCCGAGATGATCATACAACTTTGGGCGGCACGTTCCATGGTATGGCACAGTTGCAGTCAGTTGCGCAGTAACCCTTCCGCCTCCGCCGCTGCCAAGGTTTTTGCCAGCGATACGGCTTACAAGGTGTGCACGATGGCCATGGAATTAATGGGGGATCACGCCTATCTGGGTAAATATGGTGTGGAAAGAGCCCTAAGGGACACACGCCTGGCTCAGATTTATGAAGGCACCAACCAAATTAACCGGCTGGCCATCATCGAACAGCAATGGGATGTTGAATTAAGCGCTGAGCCATCGTAGCTATAGAAAAAGATAAATTGACAGGGAGCTGCCATGAACACATCTTCCCCATTTTTTAATGTCCGGCAACAGGCCGTTACCACCAGTCTGGGCCGGGTTATGCTGCCTATCCGTTATTATGATGTTTCCACCGTGCTGTTCTTTTTTTGGGTTCCTTTCGATCTTACCGAGGAGATGATTGCCGATTCCGGGATAAACGCCTGTCGTTTCTTTAATAAAAAAGCCCTGTGCGGCCTGGCCTTTTACGAATACCGGGATTCCGATATCGGCGCTTATAACGAGGTGGCC
>JALXBH010000142.1 GCA_026991535.1 Calditrichia bacterium
TTCAGTCCGAACAGAGCGGCCTTTTCCCGGTCGATGCGGATACGCAATTCCGGTTTGCCCACCTCGTAATTGTCTTTTAATTTTACCAGGCCGTCGATATTGCGGATTTTATTCTGCAATTCGCCGGATATTTTATCGAGTAGGGCAAAATCATCGCCCTTGATGTTGATCTCCACGGCATTGCCGGTGGGCGGACCATCCTGCGGCTTGGTTACGTCCACCTGCGCTCCCGGGATATTTTGTACCTTGGCTGCTACCTCTTTAAGCGTGATAAAGGAGTTTTGATGACGCGCCGGACGTTCGACAAAATCCACGGTGACCTGAGCCTTGTGCGGGGTGCTGGCCCCGCCCCCGGAAAAATCATTCATATTGGTTTGATGGCCCACATCGGAAACATAATACTTCATATCCGGCGTATCACCTATTCGGTTTTCCACTTCGCGCACCACCTTGTCCGTAGCCTCCAGACGCGTGCCGTTGGCCATGTCTATTTTTACCCAGGCCTGTTTGGGCTCAAGGTCTGGAAAGAATTCGATGCCGTGTCCCATAAAAGCATAAAGGAAGATCATACCAAGGTACAGAAACGCGGTTATGCCCATGACAAGTATCCTGTTTTCAAGGGCGTAGATCATGGTCTTTTCATATTTGGGTAAAATATACTCCAAAAAACGGTTGCCCGGCAGCTTGTCCATCCTGCTGTCCAGCCTTAGGAAGGAAGAGGCGATGACCGGGTTAAAGACCAGCCCCACCAACAGGGAGGCGGACAGAGTAATGATCAGGGTAACCGGCAGATAGCTCATAAATTCCCCGATTACACCGGGCCAGAAAACCATGGGGCTGAAGGCGGCCAGGGTGGTGATGGTGGAGGTGGTTACGGCCACGCCCACTTCCGCCGTTCCGTCCTGCGCGGCCTGCATCAGGTTCTTGCCTTCCTGATGATGGCGGTAGATATTTTCGATGATGACGATGGCGTTATCGACCAGCATGCCCAGGGCCAGGATCAGACTGAACAGCACCATCATGTTCAGGGTGTAGCCCATGGCGTCAATAACGATAAAGGAGAGCAGCATGGAAAGGGGAATGGCAATACCTACCAGAAAGCCGTTTCGGGCGCCCATAAAAAAGTAGAGCACCAGCACCACCAGAATAAGGCCGGAAATGATATTGTTTTCCAGATCGTTAACCATGCGCCGGATATCCCTGGACTGATCGTTGCTGATCACATAGGAAAGCCCGGCGGGGAAGCGTTTCTGCTCCTCGTTGAGAATTTGTTTAACCCGGTTGGAAATGTTGATGATGTTTTCGCCGCTGCGTTTCAGGATGGAAAGAGAAACGGTCGGCTTTTTATTGATGCGGGCGTAACTTTGCTGATCCTTGAAACCGAAATAGATATCGGCCAGATCACCCAGGTAAATAGCCCGGCCCGCCTTACGCTTAACAACGATATTCTTAAGTTCATTGATGTTCTTAAACTCTCCGGGAATGCGCACGGAAAAGCGCAGGTTGCCTCCGTCTATCGCACCGCCGGGCATAGTCAGGTTTTCGTTGCGGATAGCCTTGGTCACGTCTTCCGTACCCAGGTTGTAATATTTCAGGCGGTAAGGATTCAGGTTTACCTTAACCTCCCGTTCCAATCCGCCGCTCAGTTTTACCTCCAGCACGCCTGGAATCTGTTCAAACATATCCTGCAGGTCTTCTGCGATTTTTTTTAAACGTACCAGGGACTGGTTTCCCACAATACTGATCAGCATAATGGGGATATTCTCGAAATTGACTTCCTGGACAACCGGCTCATCCACATCGGAGGGCAGGTCGGGCCGGGCCTGATCCACCTTTTCCCGTACCTTGCGCACCGCCTCATCGATATCCATGTCCGATTCAAACTTGGCGGTGATGTTGGTATAGCCTTCCAGGCTGGTGGATTTGAGTTCGCTGATTTTTGTGATTTCCTTAAGCTTTTTCTCTATGGGGTTGGCCACCAGGGTTTCCATGTCTTCGGGCGACACGCCCACATAGGGGACAGCCACAATAACCATCGGTTGTTTTATGGAGGGGAAGGATTCCACCGGAAGCCCCATGTAGGAGATTAATCCCGAAATGGAAATCAGGGTTAAGAGCACAAAGATGCTTGTTTTGAATTTTAGGCTGGTATTGGTGATTTTCATGTGATATTCCGTTTAATCCTGAATGACGTTAAGGGTATCGCCTTCGGACACCTGCCGTTGGCCTACAATAACAAGCTGCTCTCCGGGCTGCAATCCGCCAACCAGAGCCCGGTCGCCGTTGATGGCCTCGACGGTTACAGGGTTTCGTTTGGCGACGGCATCTTTACGTAAAAATACAAAACGACCGTTCTCCGACTCAATGATGGCATCGAGGGGGATGACCATGCCGGAATCTATACGACGTTTGGTCAGGCGGATATTGGCCATCATTTGCGGAGAAAGTGGGGTGTCGCCGCTCCGGGGCAGTTCCAGCTCTATATTGAAGGTACGGCTTTGCGGGTCAATACTCCTGGCCACAAAGGTGATCCGCGCCTCAAATCGTTTCAGGGGATAGGCGTCAAAACTTACTTCCGCCTGAGTGCCGCTTTTGATATAGGGAAAAAAACGTTCGGCAATACCGGCCACGATTTTTATGGAGGAGAGGTCGACAATTTCGAAAAGGGGAGTGCCCGGACTGATATAGGCGCCCAGATCGGCAAAGCGCTCATTCACATAGCCGGATATGGGGGCGGTAACGTTTAACTTTTCCCGGCGGGTAGCGGCTATATCCCTGGCTGCTTCGGCCCGAATGCGGTTCAGCCGTGCCAGTTGAAAATCATTGTCGGAAATCGCCTCTTTTTCCTTCAGGGTGCGGGCGCTCTTTTCATTGATGCGCGCCTGTTCCAGGGCTGCTTCGGCATCCCTGTAGGCCGCCTGAACAATGTTGTTTTCCAACACGGCCAGCACGGCGTCTTTTTTTACCGAACGCCCCTTGTCAAAAAGGATGCTTTTTAAAATTCCCGCTTCCTCGGCTACCACGCGAATCTGGTTTTGGGCTTTTACGGTTCCCGTGGTATGGATATACTCCACAAAGGGTTGTGGTTCCACCCGCATAATCCTGACGGCAACCCCCGTCTCTTTTTGAGCGATTTCCGCCTGCCCGTTGCTGGCACAGCTTTGGCTTAGGATGGCAAGAAGACTTGCAATAAACAGACTTAAGGCTAAACGCATTGTATTTTCCTTTGCATTCTTAAAATAATGGGATACGGTTTCATATTATAAGGCGTCCATGGAATAGGAGCCGCTGGCCAGTTGCCAGTTAAGATGCGCCACGAGATAATCGTAGCGGGCATTCAGTTCGGTAATCCGCGCCTGATCTAAAAAAAGACGGCTGTCCTTAAGCTCCAGTTGCGTGGCCTGTCCGCTTTCGCTGCGGCTTTTGGCAATTTCAAAAGCACGGCGCGCGGCGTCCACCGCTTTTTGAGCGCTTTGTATACGCTGATAGGCTTCTCTTAATTTCAGGTGAATGTTAGAAAGCTCAATCGCTACTTTTTCGCGGGTTTGCTCCACCTGAAGCCGGGTTTTCTCAACTTCCACCCGGGCCTTTTGAACCTGGGCCTGGGTATACCCGCCGGAAAAGATGGGGATGTGCAAGCGCACGCCCACCACATAGTTATCGTAATCATTTTCCAGTTTAAACTGATCGGATCGGCCGGAATAAGAGTAGGAAAACGTACCACTCAAATTGGGCAGATGGTTGGCAAATTCCAGATCGACATTTTTCTGACGCATGCTTTCTTCCAGCAACAAAGCTTTGAAGTCGGCGCGCCGCTCCAGTGCGGCGGCGGTGGAGAGCATGGGGGGAAGCGGAGGCAGGGTATCCAGGGAACCCTTCAAAGTCAGCTCTTCGGATACCGGCAGATCAATCATGGCTTTAACATTGTTTATAGCCTGCTCGTAATTATTACGCGCGGCCAGTGTGGCGGGGATGGCATTGCGCCAACGTACTTCCGCCTGCAAAACATCGTACTCGCTGCTTACGCCGCTTTCATATTTCAATCGTGTTTGTTCAAAGTTCTCTTTAGCGCTGCTTTCGGATTCCAAAGCCAGTTTCAGAATCTTTTTAAGAACCAGGGCCCGGTAAAAAGCTTCGCGAATCGAGTTCAAAATCTTTTCCTTTTGGTAGACGAAGACCGCCTTTACATAATCTTCGTAATTATAGGCGATTTTCAGGGCGGTGCCTACCTTGCCAAAACTGTAGATGGTCTGATCCAGACGGGCTGTCATCAATAGCTCGTTTTTAAAGGTAAAGGAAAAACGGCTGGGGCCGGATCCGCCGCCAAAAGAGCCGTTTATGTAAATAAACTGCTGGCTCAGGTTCCGTGTGTAATTAATATCGGTTGAAATGGTCGGGAAGACGGACGACCAGGCTTCCGTTACCCGGGCGTCAGCCAGCCTGATATCGGCGCGGGCCATTTTTAAATCCTTGTTGGAGCGCAGGGCTTTATTCAGTACGGTTTCAAGATTCATCTCCAGGGCCGTTACCGGTAGTATAATAAAGAGTGTAAGCAACAAACCGGTTGCTGCTGTTTTTGGTTTCATCGGTGTTCTCCTTGTAAACCATGCTGTATAAGTTTGATAATCCTGTTAAAGATGGCTTCTCCTTCTTCCGCCGGGTGAGCCGCCGCCCACTCCACGGACAGGAATTGTGTCATTTCATTAAGGGCCTTAAGGGTAAGCTGTATGTCATCAAAGGCGAAAACACCCGCCTTCCGTCCCCGTTCCAAAATAGGTTCCAGCCGGGTATTGAACATGCTATGCAGTTGATTAATCAGTTGCCGGCCATGAAGCCCATGGTCGCAAACCATGTCCGGTTGTCCGTCCAGTTCCCGGGCCAGTTGACCCAGTTTGGCATGAATGAGCTGAAAAAAGAGCTCAAATTGCATTGCGGGATCACTGACCTTTTTTAACCGGTTGTCTATTTGTTGTAATAAGTGGGAAGCTTCTTCTTCAAGAATTTCCTTAAATAAGGCCGCTTTATTCTCATAATAGTAATACAGGGCAGGTTTGGACATTTTTGCGCTTTTTGCAATATCTTCCATATTGGTTTTGGCAAAACCGTAATGGATAAATAATTTTTTGGCTGCTTGCTTAATAAGGAGACGCTTTGTGTTTTCGCTGTTCATATTTGACTTTTTCCAAAAATGGTCAGATTTATGATGCGCAATTTACGTCTCAATAATGCAGATGTTTCAAAATAAAATATTTTTTTTGGCGTTATTTTGCCCGGGGAAAAAGAGGGGGGTTACAGAAAAAAATGTAATATACCACGTTCCAGCTTTCGGATATGAATACCCGTACGGGGAAAACGGTTCTGTATTTTTTTCAAAAGCCTGTCGAAATGAGCGATATCGGGAGAAAGAAGCAATATGCCCAATAAAAAGGGGATAAGGCTTAGCAGAGGACCGGGGACGGCCAGCATCAGCAATGAGATTAAAAGGCTTAGCATTCCCGTTGAAATACGTATGAATGTTTTGGCCATGGATTTCATAAAAAATACTCCCGATTTAACATTTATGGTTATCGGAGCGGTTAGAAAAAACTTTTCTGTTTTTTATGAATCGGTAAAAAATTTAATACGCCATGAATTTTTGAGTTGGGAATTTTTAGCCTGCTTAATTCATAAACCTGAAAACATGGTTTTTATTAATCCGTTATGCTGAGAGAATGCATTCTTTTTTTATTTTCTCTTTATTTCCATTGGTTTTCCAAGGTGAAATTCACCCCACAACA
>JALXBH010000143.1 GCA_026991535.1 Calditrichia bacterium
GTCTTATTGAAGCCTCGGACGCGATGGTCAAGGCCGCGCGTGTACAATTGGTCGGCTATCAGCAGATCGGCGCCGGTTATGTAACGGCCATGGTGCGCGGTGACGTGGCGGCTTGTAAGGCGGCAACAGATGCCGGCGCGGCCGCGGCCGAACGCGTGGGCGAATTGGTGGCCGTGCATGTCATCCCCCGTCCTCACGGCGACTTGGAAGGTGTTTTCCCCATTAAAGCGAAAAGCGGCAAGAAGTAGGCTAAATGAGTTTGAATGATCAACAACTGGATACGCTGGTAAAACAGGTAATTTCCCGTCTGGGTCAAACCGGGCCGGACGGCCATAAAAAGCGGGATCTGCCCGCCGGTATATATGCCACGCTGGAAGAGGCCTATACCGCGGCCAAAGCTTCGCAAAAGGCTATCCGCACCCTGGAACTCCGCCGCAAGGTCATCGAGGCCATGCGCGCGGCGGCCATTAAACACGCCCCGGAGCTGGCCCGCCTGGCCGTGGAAGAGACCGGCATGGGACGGGTGGAAAACAAAATCCAGAAAAAGATCATTCAGGCGCAAAAAACCCCCGGCGTGGAAGACCTGCAACCGCTGGCCCTTTCCGGGGATCACGGCCTGACGCTGATCGAACAGGCCGCCTGGGGCGTCATCGCCTCGGTTACCCCCTCCACCAATCCGGGCGCGACCATCATCAATAACGGCATCAGCATGATAGCCGCCGGAAACGCGGTGGTATTTGCCGTGCATCCTTCGGCCAAAAAGGTATCTCAAAGGGCCATCACCATCCTCAATGAAGCCATCATGGCCGCCGGCGGGCCGGAGGCTCTGCTGACCACCGTTGCCGAGCCCTCTATCGAGGCGGCGCAACAACTGTTCACCTGGCCGGGTATCGATCTGCTGGTGGTTACCGGCGGCGACGCCGTGGTGGAAGCGGCACGCAAGGTGACCAATAAACGGCTGATGGCCGCCGGACCGGGCAACCCGCCGGTGCTGGTGGATGAGACCGCCGATCTGGCCCGCGCCGGAAAAGGCATTGTGGACGGCGCCTCCTTTGACAACAATATCATGTGTACCTGTGAAAAAGAGATCATCGCCGTGGAGAGCATTGCCGACATGCTGAAGGCGGAAATGATTAAAAACGGTGCCCATGAGCTGACCGCCGCCCAGGCCGAACAACTGGCCGGAGTGGTGCTGGTGGAAAGGGAAAACGGTAAAAAGGTGGTTAACCGTAAATGGGTGGGCCGCGACGCCGCGGTGATTGCCCGGGAAATCGGTTTGAAACTGCCCGAGGAAACCCGGCTGCTTTTTGTGGAAACGGAAAAGGATCATCCCTTTGCCACCACGGAACTGATGATGCCCATTCTGCCGTTTATCCGCGTGCCCGACGCCGATACCGCCATCGACACGGCGGTGGAGCTGGAAAAAGGCAACCGCCACACCGCCATCATGTACAGCCGCAACCTGGATAATCTCGATCGCATGGCCAATGAAATCAATTGCAGTATTTTTGTTAAAAACGGTCCCTGTTACGCCGGGCTGGGTTTTGGCGGCGAAGGCTGGACCAGTATGACCATCACCACCCCGACGGGCGAAGGGGTTACCTCGGCCCGCTCCTTTGTGCGCCTGCGCCGCTGTGTGCTGGTGGATAATTTCCGCATCGTTTAAGCGGATCCGGTGCAAGCCTTTTCCGGGTTTACGCTCTGTTTTCCATACCTCCTTCCGGGAATAAATCTTATCCGTTTTAGTTATTTCCTTAAAATCATTTTTTCAGACAATTAAATGTAAAACCGCTACGGCCCGGGGCGGCTAAGAATATTTTTCAAAAGTCAAAAAAGGGCTGCTTCTGGTTTTCGTCAAAAATTAGCTGAAAGAACACCATCAAAGAAAAGGTGAATTCCCACGTCAATGCACCCGGTTCTTGTTTTAGATAAATTTATATTAAAAAGGGAAGGCGCTTACCCCGGTCGCAACTTTTCCTATACTCAAGGCGTACAGTACCCTTAACCTAACAGACAGGGAAAATCATGGCCCGCATCTTTTTCTTAATGCTTATTATCATCCCGGGAATGCTTATGGCGCAACAGAAACGTCCGGCTCATCATAGTGATGACGGCTTTGTCAACCCCTGGCCGGGGTATGAAAAACATGGATTGGCCCAGGTGGCGCGCTGGATATTGTGGGACCGGTTGGTCAAGGGCTCACGCCGGGAGGACAGCGACAGCGTCCGTTTTGACGCCGGACAGAATGATCCCGCTTTTTTACGCGCCAACCGCGACGCCCTGACCGTTACCTGGGTGGGGCACGCCACCCTGCTGCTGCAAATAGACGGCCTGAATATTCTGACCGACCCCATCTGGAGCGAACGCGCCTCACCCGTTTCCTTTGCCGGCCCCAAACGGCTGATGCCGCCGGGCATCGACTTTAAAAAGCTCCCGGAAATCGACGCCGTGCTCATCTCCCACAACCACTACGATCATCTCGATACGGAAACCCTAAAAAAGCTGGCCGCGCAAAATGATCACATCACCTTCTTTGTGCCGCTGGGTCTGGGCGCCTTTCTGGAGGATCTGGGCATACAGCGCTATGAAGAACTGGATTGGTGGCAATCGGTGCGGCTGAACGGCCGGGAGTTTATTGCCACCCCCACACAACATTTTTCAGGACGCACCCTGTGGGATCGTGATGAAACCCTGTGGTGCAGCTGGGTGGTGATCGGTGCAAAAAACCGCTTTTATTACGCCGGAGATACCGGCTATTTTCCCGGATTCAAAGAGATCGGACAACGTTACGGCCCCTTTACCCTGGCGGCCATTCCCATCGGCGCCTACCGGCCACGCTGGTTTATGTCCCCGGTGCATGTTTCCCCCGTTGAGGCGGTGCAGGCCTATCTCGACCTGGGAGCCCGCTATTTTATTCCCATTCACTGGGGCACCTTTGTTCTGGCGGATGAGCCGCTGAGGGAACCACCGCGGCTGTTGATGGAAACCGTGGCCCGGCGCAAGCTTAACCCGGAGAATTTCAGGTTGCTCAAACATGGCGAGACCTTCATCCCCGGTAAGGAGCGTTAACAACGAACCTTTCACATAAATCAGCGTCCAAAAAAATCAATGCTCTTGCGCCAGGCGCAGCAACAGGGCCTGATGAATACGATCCACCGCCCGTAGCGAACCGTTGTAATGATTGGCGATAAAGGAAAAGGCGATCAGACGCCCGGAACGGCCGGTCACATATCCCGAATGGCTGCGTACCCCTTTTATCAGCCCGGACTTTATGCGGGCATTGCCTGCCAGCAGGGTGCCCCGGCCCCATTTCTTAAAAAAGCCGCCCCGTTTACTGTCCCCCGCCACGGATAGGGTATTGTAATAGAGATCAAACCACTTTTCCGACGGCAGGCTTTTTAGCAGTTCCACCATCATGCGCGTGGTAATGGCGTTGGTGGCCGACAGGCCGCAGGCATCGGCCGCCGTCAGGGCTTCCGTATCTATATGCCGCTCTTCCAGAAATTGATGCAGCGCCTTATCAAAACCGGCGCTCCCGGCCTCAAAGCCCAGGGCGCGGGCGGCCATTTTCCCGGCAGCTTCGGCATACAGGTTAAAACTACGGCGGTGGATTACGGTAACAATCTCCCCCAAAGGCGGTGAGGTGAGGCGCAATACCGGCCGGGTATTGGCGGGCACGGCCCGGTGGCTTTTGCGCAGGGTACCCGTAACCGGAATACCCTTTTCCGCAAGAGCTTTTTTTACCCTTTGCAGGGCAAACAAAGCCGGATCGGGCAGGGTGCCCTTAATGGTAAAGCGCCCTCCGGCGGGGATGCTGCCGCGCAGCGTGGCCTGCCATTGGCCCGGAGCGGCATAGATATAGCCCTGGTCGCCGCTGCCCCGGGCGCCGGTTTTCATATGATTGATAAAGGTCAGTCCCGGAACCGGCGGATCGGTTCCGGCCACGCGGGCCTTTTCGCCCGGTCTGCCCGGCTCAAAATAGAGCCGGTAAAGGTTATCGTTGATATTCAGTGCCCCGGCCCCGGCGCCGTAGTAATTGCCCAGATCCATCCAGTTCCAGCCGCCCGGCGTGCGCTGCTCCGGGAAAAGCGAGAGATCGGCCACCAGATCGCCGGAGACCGATGTGATACCTGCCTTTTCAACGGCGGCGGATAAAAGGATCATCAGGCTGTCCAGACCCGGATTGCCGTCAATGCGCGTACTGCCCAGCGTGGGGTCGCCCCCGCCGGTTAAAATCAGCTCTCCCCTTAAAACGCCGTTCCCATCGATATTTCCGCGGTAGCCCAGCTCTGTCGTAAAACGGAAGTCCGTTCCCAGAGCGCTTAAGGCCAGGGCGCTGGTAAACAGCTTAAAACCCGATGCCGGGGCCAGGGCTTCTCCGGCATTCCGTTCCAGAATAACCCGGCCGTCATCCACATAGGCGGCGAAAAGCGACCATTGGGCATGCTTCAGCGCGGGCGCCTGTTTTTGCCGGGCCACCCAGTTCTCAAGGGCGTCTCCCGCCGTCAGCGACGTTATAAGCGCGGCAAATAAAAACATCCAAAAACGTACCATGGAGCCATCATCCTAAAAAATTTTATATCCCGGCCGGCGTGTCAGCTTTCCCGGATATCAATATCACGTTTCTTCAGTTCCCACATATATTCCCAGCCGGGAACGCTGAGTTCCTGTTTCAGCACACCGCGATCTTTTATTTTACCGTCGAGAATCATTTGCAGGGTGATGGCCACGGGAAAGGCGGTGGTGCGCATCATGGCCGTCAACCCGGCCCGGGGATCGCCATACTCCACCGCTTCGTAGACCAGGGTTTTATCGCTGCCTTCCTTGCGTCCTTTTACGGTAACGCGAATCAGCACCACGTCGTCGCTTTCATAGTGCAGCCCGGCGTCCAGCAGCGCCTCAAAGGCCTGGCGGGCGCTTACTTTTTTGCCGTCCAGATCGATCTCCCTTTGCGCGTCGGTAAAGCCCAGTTGCATCATGGCCTTCATCAGCGCGGCGTGGCCCGGATAGCGGATGGTTTTATAGTCCAGATGGTTGATCTGCCCTTCAAAGGTATCCGGCAGGGTAGAAGTACCGCCGCTGGTATAAAAGGCTTCCAGGTTTTGAAACGGCCGCGGAAAGGAAAGCGCCTCCAGCCCCTCCATGGAGTCGACGATGGCCCGGTGGCCGTTGCGCAGAATCACCGCCGGTTCGATGTATTCATTGATCAGTCCGTGTACGGAAAAGACCAGCTTATAGTTCAACGGGGTTTGCGGATTCACCGGCAGCCCGCCCACGCGGATGTTCACCTCGTCGGCGCGTGCCAGTTGGTCGATGCCATAGGCGGCGATCACCGAAACCATACCCGGGGCCAGTCCGCAATCGGGAATAACGGCCACATCCGCCGTCCGCGCCTGTTCGTTCATATGCAGCTGCTGTTGCACCACGCTGTTGTTACCACCCAGGTCGACCATGTGCGTGCCGTTTTCAATGGCCAGTTCGGTAAGAGCCACGTTGTAGTCATAAGGGACGGCGCTGACCATACCCCGCACCCGTTTTACCAGCGGCGCCAACGCTTTCAGGTCGTCAGCCGCCATGTGGTGGGGGGTCAGCCGCGGGTCATCAAAACGGCCCTGCATCGCCTGCAAGGCGGCCGGGTCGCGGTCGGCAATGTGAATTTTTGTGATGGCCTCGTTTTTCATAAAATCGTAAACCAGCCCTTGCGACATGCGCCCCGCGCCGAGGATGAGTATTTCCATATTTTTTGCCTCCCTTAATTGAAAGAAACGTG
>JALXBH010000144.1 GCA_026991535.1 Calditrichia bacterium
TCCATCCCCATGGCCTCGGGCACCACCAGGATATCGGAAAAGAGGATCGCCGCGTCAACACCCAATGCATCCACCGGTTGCAGGGTCACCTCGGTAGCCAGCTCCGGGGTTTTGTACATCTCCGTAAAACTGTGCCCGGCACGGATAGCCCGGTATTGGGGCAGATAGCGTCCGGCCTGCCGCATGATCCAAACAGGGGTGCGTTCCGTCGGTTTGTTAAAACAAGCACGTATAAATAATGAGTCGGTCATCCTTTCAGGCCTTTCCTTTATAATGTCTTATGTTATCCATTGATCTGTACACCGCCTCCACAAACGCATCCGGGGTAGGTATGGCCGGAACAACCGCCACCGGGTAGCCCTGCCCTTCCATATAGTTCCGGCTGCGCTCACCCAGAACGGCAATGGCCGTGCCGCGCAGGTGTTTTTCGGCAAAGGCCCCCTCCCTGAAAAAATAAAATGTGCTGGGACTGTTAAAAAAGAGCAGATCATAACTTTCCCTCTCCAGCATCTCCCGCGCTTCTCCGGAAAGCTCCACCCCGACCATGCGGTATAGGGGCAGCCGTTCCAGCTCTATGCGATCGGGCGGATAAATTCGCAGCAGGGCCAGGGACTCCCTGCTGGTAAGATGAAGCACCTTCTGCCGCTCATCGGGGTTGTGTCCGGCAATCTCCTCTAAAAGCCGGTTAATATGTCCCGCGCGTACAGGCTCCGGCCAGTGGGAGAAATAAAGTTTAAAGGCATGCCAGGCTTTTTTACCCACCAGCCCCACCTTTAATCTTCCCCTTTGACGGTTGAAGGCGGCATGAATCTCCTTTAAACGGTAAAAAGCATTGATGCCGTGGATACTGCTAAAAATAACCCAGTCGCTTTTTGCCATTTTTTCCGTCATCAAAAAAAGCGGCACATGCTCCTCGTCAAAGTATTGAACCTTAATTACCGGCAGGGAAGTAACCATACATCCTTCTTCCCTAAGGCGTTGGGCATAAACACTGTCGCTGTTGGTGGTGCTGCAGCAATGCAACACCCTAAGCCCTTCCATGCCGCTCATTTTCCGGCCTCTCCGCGTATGGCGGCTAAAATTTCTCCCGCGCCTTCCTCACGGGCCCGTAAGGCCAGTTCCCGCCCCAGCTGAACCGCTTCGGCACGTAAGCCGCTTATTTCCACACGGATGGTGTTTTTCCCGTCAACGCTGCCCACAAAGCCGCGCAGACGCAATGCCCCGCCATCGATATCCGCCCGGGCGCCTATGGGCACCTGACAGCCGCCTTCCAGGCTGTTTAAAAAAGCGCGTTCGGCCCGGGCCATATCCCTCGCCTCCGGGTCTTCCACGGTTTTAAGCCGTTCCATATTCTTTTGATCATCCGCCCGGCACACAACAGCCAGGCTGCCCTGCCCGATTCCCGGCAACATGACGTCAAAGCTTATTTTTTGAGAAATGCGATCATGCAGATTCATGCGCTCCAGCCCGGCCGCGGCCAGAATCATTCCTTGCCAGTCCGAATCATCAAACTTTTTGAGCCGCGTATGGATATTACCGCGAATATCGGCCACCCGCAGATCGGGGCGGTAAGCCAAAAGCTGCGACTG
>JALXBH010000145.1 GCA_026991535.1 Calditrichia bacterium
GTCCATAATTGCTCCGGTTTTCTTTTTTTTGCGTCTTTGCCCCGGCACGGTTAATATTCTTTTTTACATATCTTTTGACCAATGGCAAAAATAACAGGGAATACTATGCGCATACTTGTTCTCAACGGCCCCAATCTGAATCTTTTGGGAAAACGTGAACCGACCATCTACGGCCACGCCTCACTGGATGAGGTCAACGCCTTTATCCGCGGCTACTTTAAAAAAACGGAAATCGATTTTTTTCAGTCCAATCATGAGGGGGAGTTGCTGGACAAGTTGCAGCAGGCCGATCATGTTTACAGCGGGGTGGTTTTCAACCCCGGGGCGCTGACCCATTATGCCTATAGTTTGCAGGATGCCATCCGGGCCATCGATGTGCCGGTGATCGAGGTGCATCTGAGCAATGTGCACGGCCGTGAGGCCTTCCGGCAAAAATCGGTGGTGGCTCCCGTGGTCCGCGGCACCATCAGCGGTCTGGGGCCCTATGGCTACGTGCTGGCCATCCGCGCCCTGGCTCATTTCGCTAAAAAGGAAAAAGAGTAACCGTGTCCGTTAAAAACGCGCTGATCAACCTTACCCGCCATTCTTACATATACACGCTCAGCACCTTTATCCAAAGGATGCTGGGTCTGATCATGACCCCCATCTACACCACCTATCTGGCGCAAAATGTATATGGCGACTACTCTCTGCTGTACGCTTTTATGGCCTTTATGAATGTGGTCTATTTGTACGGTATGGATGTGGCCTTTATGCGGTTTTATTTTTTGGGGCGCTTTAAAAAAGAGGACGTCTACAGTTCGGCCTTTTGGGCGGTAAGCGGCGGCGCATTGCTGGTGTCCGGTCTGCTGGTATGGCTGTCGCCCGCCTTTTCGCAACTGATCTTTAGCGATGATATGTATATCTGGCCCCTGAAGCTGGCTGCGGCCATCCTGTTCATGGATACCTTCAGCAACCTGCCCTATCTTATCCTGCGGGTGGAAGAACGCTCCGTGGCCTACTCCGTGGTGCGCATCCTGCGCTTCCTGATCGAGCTGAGCCTGAATATCTGGTTTGTGGTGGTGCAAAAGGAGGGTTTTCTGGGCATCCTTTACGCCAATGTGCTGGCCAGTCTGATCAATGTGCTGATGTTGTTGCCCATCCAATGGCGCTATCTCAAGGGACGTTTCCGCCTGCCCGCTTTCAAAGAGATGGCCCTGTTCGGTCTGCCGCTGATTCCCAACGGTCTGGCCTATCTGCTTATCGAGATGAGCGATAAGTTTTTAATGAACCACTTTTTGGGGCGCGAGACTCTGGGGGTATACGCCGCCAACTATAAGTTCGGTACCATACTGCTTTTTTTGGTGTCGGCTTTCCGCACCGCCTGGCAGCCTTTTTTTCTAAAGGTGGCCCGGCAGGAGGATGCCAAACAAATTTATGCCCGCGTACTGACCTATTTTACCCTGATCGGCGTGGTGATGGTGGTTGGCGTTTCCTACCTGCTGACGGATGTGCTGACCTTTGATATCGGCGGCGGCTTCTATCTGCTGGGACAAAGGTATTGGGCCGGCTTGCCCATTATTCCGGTTATCCTGACTTCCTACCTTTTCTACGGCCTTTATGTCAATTTTACGGTGGGGGTCTATATCCGCAAGCGTACGCGGTTGATGTTCCTGTTCACCGGGGCCGGGGCGCTGGTCAACATTGCCAGTAATTTTTACCTGATGCCCGCCTACGGCATGATGGGCGCCGCCGTGGCCACCCTGTTCAGCTATATGGTGATGGCCGGGTTACTGTTTGCCTACAATCAAAAAATCTATCCTGTTCCCTACGACTACAAAGCGCTGGGAAAACTTTTTCTTTTGCTGGTTGCCTTTCTGGCGGCCTGGTTTTTTTTCGATTTAAACCTGGCGGGTCGTCTGTTGACTTTGACCGTCTTTATGGGTCTGTTGGCGGTTTTCGGCTTTCTTAACCGTTCCTTGCTGACACAATTACAAAACATATTGCGGTTTCGAAAATGATTGTATTGCGTGTTTTGCTGCTTCCGTTTTCCCTGCTGTATGGTCTGGTGGTTTCCACGCGCCGCTTTTTTTATCGTCGCGGATTGATAAAATCCTGGTCGGCTGCCATACCGGTGATATCGGTGGGTAATCTGGCCGTGGGCGGTTCCGGAAAAACACCGCTCACCCTGTGGCTGGCCGGGCAGATCATGGCCAAGGGGAAGAAGGTGGCCGTGGTCAGCAGGGGATACCGGCGTAAGAGCGCGGGCCCGTTGCTGGTTTCCGACGGAAAAAATATTTTATGCGATACCGCCACCGCCGGTGATGAACCGATGTTGATGGCCCGCCTGTTGCCGGGACTCATCGTCGGCGTGGCCGAAAAACGGCGGGAGATCATGGAGCGCATTCAGGAGGAGCTAAAGGTGGACCTGTTCATCATGGATGACGGTTTCCAGCACCTGGCCGTGCGCCGGGATATCGATATTGTGTTACATGATTTTCAACGCCCCCTTTGGCAGCGCTGGCCGCTGCCCTCCGGCTTGATGCGCGGTTTTACCGCTGAGTTGAGCCATGCCGGTCTCTTATTGAATACATCTTCCCGCCCGGCGGCGGGCGCGCTTTCGGTTAGTTTTAGCGGGGACGGATTTTTTAATGCCTGTAATGAACAAGAGACCATAAGCCCTTCCGGGAGGGCCTTGTTGTTTTCGTCCATTGCCCGTCCCGGGCGTTTTTACCGCGCCATGGAGAATGTGGCCGGCCTGGAAATTGCCGGGCATGAAGTTTTTGCCGACCATCATTTTTTTAGCGCGGGAGAGATGAAAAGAATTATTTCCCGGGCCGGGGAGAAGGATTGCACTATGCTAATTTGTACCGCCAAGGATTGGGTGAAAATCATCGACGATCCGCGCTTGCGGGAGCAGATCAGCGACAGCGGGCTTCTTTGGCTGGTGGCCCGGCAAAAGGTAGACTTTGATGATCCTGCCGCCCTGGAAAAGCTTTTGCGACAGCTTGTTTGACGGGCGAGGCGGTTTTTTGTAAAAAATCGCTAATAAAACAAAATCGCTTATTGACTCGTTTAGGAAATCACCGTATATTGCTTTTCTCGATCGCGGGGTGGAGCAGCTTGGTAGCTCGTTGGGCTCATAACCCAAAGGTCGCAGGTTCAAATCCTGCCCCCGCTACTACAATAGGTGATTCCATTTGGGTCACCTGTTTTTTTTGGCGGCGTAGCTCAGTTGGTTAGAGCATCGGAATCATAATCCGAGTGTCCGGGGTTCGAATCCCTGCGCCGCTACTTCCTTCTTTATTTTTGTAGGCTTTATTCATGTCTGCTGATCAGAATCCTCCCGCCCTTTTTACAAACGTTTCACTTCCCGATACCGTAAATCAATTTTTAAAACCATATATCACGGCCGACGGCCCAGTTATTTTTGTGGCCGTTTCCGGTGGTCTGGATTCCATGGTACTGTTACACATTATGACAACTCTGCAAAAAGAGCTTGGTCTGGATTTGCGGGTGGTGCATGTGAATCATGGCTTGCGCGGCGAAGAGTCCGATGCTGACGAGGCTCTGGTGGCCGATTTTTCCCGGCGCCACAATCTTGTTTTAAAGCGAAAAAAACTAAGCCTTGACGATGAGCATCCTTCCGAGGAGGTTTTGCGCGCGAAGCGTTACGCCTTTTTTGAGGAATGTTTAAAAGGGGAAAAAAGGGCCTTTATGCTGTTGGCCCATCACCTGAACGACCAGTTGGAAACCTTTCTGATGCGCGTGTTTAAGGGCAGTTATTTGAAAGGTTTGACCGGGATGCGGGAGCAAAGGGGCCCCTTTTTACGCCCTTTGTTGTCTGTTCCGCGCCAGGCCCTGGATCGTTATGCCCGGGAACAGGGGCTGGTCTGGCGGGAAGACGCCTCCAATAACGACCGTAGCTATCTGCGTAATGCCCTGCGTCATGAGCTGCTGCCTCTTCTAAAGCGGCATTTTGGGCCGGACTATCTGCATAACTTTCAAAAAAGCTTCTCCGATATCGTTCAGGCCGAATCGAAACTACAGGAAAAATATTTGCCGCTCTTCCGTTCCATGATCCGTCAGGAAGAGGGGCGGAGCGCCGTGAAAATCGAACCCTATCTGCAATTGGACCGTTTTGAATCCCGGCTCTTTTGGAACTATTGTTTTTCTTACGTTTATCCCTTAAGTTTTCAGGTTTCCGGGACATTTTTACAGAGCTTTGGAAAATTCTTAAAACACGCGGCCACCGGGCGATCTTTTTCGATCGCTTCCCGTCTAAAGATTCTTAAAAACCGGGAAGAGTTTTTCTTTGACGACAAAAGCGGCAAGATACCCCCGGGCGTGAAACTTTACCCCGGCCACATCGTTGCATGGGGACGTTTTCATCTGGGGTTTTCCGAAGTGGCGGACGTCACCCCGGAAATGAATGATAAGGGAAATGAAGAGTATATCTGTGGGGATATGCTCGATATGCCTTTGCTTGTACGGGGGTGGCAGACGGGCGATCGTTTTATGCCCCTGGGGATGAAGCGTTTTAAAAAGGTCAGCGACTTTTTTATTGACCGCAAAGTGGATCGTTTGACAAAAAAGGAAATTCCCCTGGTGCTCAGCGGAGAGAAGATTGTCTGGTTGGCGGGGCTGCGGCTGGATGAGCGCTTTAAGGTGACGCCGGAATGCACACGCGTTTATAAACTTGAAATAATGAAAGAGGTCTGATGCAACAAGAACTTGTACCGGAAAACTACTCGGTACTTTTAAGCGAAAAGCAGATACAGAACCGTCTCCGGGAACTGGGAGCGCATATCACACGGGATTTTAAGGATTCCAACCCGATTTTAATCGGTATACTGAACGGGGGCTTTATTTTTCTGGCCGATCTGATCCGCCATATTGATGTGGATCTGGAGATTGATTTTATGCGTATTTCCAGCTATGGCAATCAGCGGGAGTCCACCGGTCATGTTAAAGTATTAAAACCCCTGAGTGCCGATATAAACGGTCGGGATGTTATTGTTGTGGAAGATATTGTCGATTCCGGTTTGTCTTTACAGTTTTTGGAAAAGTTGCTAAGCGCGTTTCATCCGGCGCGGCTAAAATTTGCCACATTGTTACATAAGCCGTCCAAAACCAGGGTTCCGATTACCCTGGATTATGTCGGCTTTGAAATTGAAGATAAGTTTGTAGTGGGTTATGGCCTGGATGATGAACAGTTCAAGCGTAACCTACGCCAAATATATATTGTTAATGAGTAATTTTAAGGAAACTGCATGAGCGAACATAAACCGAATGATAATAAAGACCCTAAAAATGATGATGATTTTCAGTGGAAGAAAGTTTCCAAAACCGGACTTATCTGGATTGTTATTCTCTTTTTAGCACTGTTTTTCAGCAGTTTGTGGACGGACAACCGCCCCTCGGAACAAGAGGTGAGCTTTACCCGCTATCAAAGCCTGCTAAAGGACGGTAAGATTGAACGGGCCACGGTTACCCTAAAGGAAAACCTTTTCCGGGGCGTATTAAAGGAAGCGGAGTTCTTCGGCGATGAAACCGGCACGCAAAAAAGCAGGAATTTTCGCACCTATCTGCCCTTTGTGGATGAGTCCGTGGTCAGAAGCTGGGATGAGAAGGGGGTACAGTATCAGTTTGTGGAACCTTCCAGCGAGTGGACACTTGTTTTGCTTAACTCACTGCCCTGGATTATCCTGATCCTGGTCTGGTTTTTTATTGCCCGCAGGATGCAGGGCGGCGGCGGGGGCGGTCGCGGTATTTTCAGCTTTGGCAAAAGCAAGGCGCGCATGCTAACGCCGGACAAGGCCAAAATCACTTTTAAGGATGTGGCCGGCGCCGATGAAGCCAAAATGGAACTGCAGGAAATCATCGAGTTTTTAAAATTCCCCCATAAATTCCAACGGCTGGGAGGCAAAATTCCTAAAGGCGCTTTGCTGCTGGGTCCCCCGGGAACGGGAAAAACCCTCCTGGCCAAGGCAGTGGCCGGGGAGGCGGGCGTGCCCTTTTTTAGCATGAGCGGCGCGGATTTTGTGGAAATGTTTGTGGGTGTGGGCGCCAGTCGTGTGCGCGATCTGTTTGAAATGGGACGCAAACACGCCCCGTGTATTATCTTTATTGACGAAATTGACGCCGTGGGCCGCCATCGTGGCGCGGGCCTTGGCGGAGGGCACGATGAGCGTGAGCAGACGCTGAACCAGCTGCTGGTGGAGATGGACGGCTTTGACACCCAGGAAGGGGTCATTCTGATCGCCGCCACCAACCGCCCCGATGTGCTGGACTCCGCCCTGTTGCGCCCCGGACGCTTTGACCGTCAGATTGTGGTTGATCGTCCCGACGTGAAAGGACGCAAGGGAATATTGAAGGTGCATACCCGCAAGGTGCCGCTGGATGCTTCCGTGGATGTGGAGGCGCTGGCCAAGGGCACGCCGGGGCTCTCCGGCGCCGATATCGCCAATCTGGTCAATGAGGCCGCGCTTTTGGCCGCCCGCCGTGATAAGCAAAAGGTGGGTATGGATGACTTTGAGGAAGCCAAGGATAAAATTATGATGGGTATGGAACGCAAGTCCATGCTGATCACCGAGGAAGAAAAGAAAACCACCGCCTATCATGAGTCCGGCCATGTGCTGGTGGCCAAGCTGATACCGGGCATGGATCCGGTACACAAGGTGACCATTATTCCCCGGGGAAGGGCACTGGGCGTTACCGCCTATCTGCCCATAGATGAAAAACATACCTATTCCAAAGAATATCTGGAAGGAATGCTGGCGCAGCTTTTGGGCGGGCGCGTGGCAGAAAAACTGGTTTTTAACCAACTGACTACCGGCGCCGGCAACGACATCGAACGCGCCACCGGCCTGGCCCGCAAAATGGTTTGCGAGTGGGGCATGAGCGAGAAACTGGGCCCGATCACCTTTGGACAAAAGGAACAGGAAATCTTTCTGGGACGGGAGATCAATCAACACCGTGACTACAGTGAACAGATCGCTCAGGAGATCGACCGGGAAGTGCAAATGATTGTAAAAAATGCCCAGGACAGAACGGAAAAACTGTTATCTGAAAATATCGATAAATTGCATGCGCTTTCCAATGCTCTTTTGGAACATGAATTATTGGATGGCGAGCAGATAGATGCTATATTACGCGGTGAGGCCATAAACGCCCCCGCCTTTACCGCCCCAAGGAACGGACAGGATGATGATACGGATGTTGACAGCGAAAAACCGTCAGAAAGTTCGGAGGAGACGCCGGAGGGTTAATACTCTTTCCGTGCGTTTATAAAACGCATGTCACACGTCATATCGTTGCTCTCCGGGAATATCCCGGGGGGCATTATTTTAGCGCTTCTGGCCCTGTTGTTTGTTAACCTGACGCTGCATTTTTTAAAAAGGTCCGGTCTTATCAAACAGCGTCTGCGGGAAAAGTATGTGCTGTTGAACGCCCTGGTGCTTCTGCTCTATTCCGTCGTCTGGTTTGTAACCAAGGACGCCCCCCCGTTGGAGCGCATAGTTGTTATGCCCACCATCGGCCGGGATTCAAGTTTTGTCACCCCCACGCCCTTTGCCCTTGCTCATCTTTTTTCCGAAAATCAGGCTGCCGTGGAAACGGGTTATATTATTCACCCCTGGTATTGGATATACCAAACCCTGCAACAGGATCACGGTAAGGCGCGCTCGTGGTCCCGCGTAGCCCGGGGGTTAAACCCGGACTTTATTATCCACTCGGAAAAAAGTCCCTCCGGAAAAATACGGGTACGGTTGGAACAAAGAGGAGGGGGTGCCGCATGGCGGCGGGAGTATGATGCCGAAGCGTGGCAGGAAAAAGCCTTTCTTGATATCAGTCGTGAGTTCGGTTGGTTTAAATCCGCTGCTCCGGTGAGGGATGGCGAGCGGCGGGCCCGCCTGAAGTTAAAACTGCTCGAAAAAAAATATGACGCCGTCATAGAAGAGACCCGGGCCGATACGTCGAATTTTATGCTGCTGTTGAGGGCGGAGGCCTTTGTGGGGCGGGGGCTGCAAAAAGACGTCGATTATGTAAAAAAGGCCTACGTGAACGAAATCAATAAAGATTTTGAGCAGGCAAAAGGACTGTTGATTCCGTTGATAAAAGCGCGCAGGGATATCTATCCCGCCGCGTACCTTCTGGGGCGCATGGCTATCCGTGATCAGGATTACGAGAGCGCGGAAGTCTATCTGAAAAAGGCGATAGCAGATAACCCGTATGACGCGCGTATCTATCATGCCCTGAGTTATCTGCTCTCTTCACGTTTGGAAGAGTTGGGGCTGAAAAACCGTAAGGATGTCCTGCGCCGGGCCATCCGTTTAGACCCCGGCTATACCGATGCCGTTTATGAACTGGCTAATGAATATTTTATTTCGGGCTCGGGCATTGAGAACAGCAGTGGCAGCCAAAGCGCCTTTAATGTTTTACATGCCTACCTGAAAATTAACCGTAATGATCCGCGAATTCTCAGCCTGCTGGCTACGATCGATTTAAAGCTGAGTAAACTGGATGAGGCGGAAAAAATCTACCGGAATCTGGCAGAACGCTTCCCCGGAGATGCCAATGCCTGGTATAATCTCGGTATTTTATATTATTCCAAAAAAGAGTATGAGCGTGCGATTGACAACTTTAAACGTGCCATTGAAATTGACGACAGTCCCGATGCCTATCTTTATCTGGGGCTGATTTATCATAAAAACGGCGATCTGGATAAGGCGCTTTATTATTACCGGGAGCGCGTAAAGCGTAAAAACGGTGAAGATGATCGTTTTGCCCGGGAAGCATTAAAGGGAATACGCAAGGTACTGGCCGCGCGGCAGGACTCCCTGAGGAGCGGAGACAACGCCGGCTCATGAAGATGCGCATGATTTACACAGAAAACGCGCAGGATATTCACGCGCGGAGCTTGTGTAAGGCTGGCAAAATACAATTTGACGGACCGGCTTTTTATTTTGAGTTCACGGATGTAACCCGGACCGGGAGGCAGGCTTTTGAGCGGCTGACCCGGGAGATGATCTTTGAAATAATTTGCGGCGCCGATTCCACCTGGCTGTTACGCCTGATCGATCCCCAAAAACTGTTACAATCCGACCCGTATGATGATTTTCCCGACCTGAAACTCTGTTTATCACGGATGCGGGAGTTTTTTAAGGGACGAAAACAGGCGAACTGGCCCTTAAGGCATGGTATGCTTAATTGGGGCTCGGGCCCGCTGATCATGGGCATTGTCAATGTTACCCCCGATTCTTTCTCCGATGGCGGCAAATACAATAATGTTGATTCCGCGGTGGAGCATGCCCGCCGTTTAATTGACGAGGGCAGTGATATACTGGATATAGGAGGAGAGTCTTCCCGGCCGGGCGCGGAACCGGTATCACGGGAGGAGGAGCTGCAACGGGTTATACCGGTGATCAGGGCCATACGCCGTTTTTCGGATATCCCCATCTCCATAGATACCTATAAAAGCGCCGTGGCGCGGGAGGCCCTGAAAGCGGGAGCGGATATCATCAATGACATAAGTGGTACGGAATTTGATACTGATATGGCAACGGTGCTGCGTGAAGAAAGGTGTCCCATCATAATCATGCATATGCGCGGAACACCAAGAACCATGCAGGATGCGCCGGAATACAGAGATGTGGTGGCCGAGGTGTATGACTATTTTGAAAAAAAAATTAAACATCTGGCCGCCCTTAACGATGGACAAATAATCCTTGATCCGGGAATCGGCTTTGGGAAAAGGCTGGAACATAATCTCAGTCTTATCAGGAACATGAGGGATTTCTCATTTTTGGGATACCCTCTTTTGACGGGCGTGTCCAGAAAATCATTTCTGGGGCATCTTTTGGGTTTGAAGGTGGAAGAGAGAACATACGCTACCAAGTATGTGGAATTAACGGCGATGATAAAAGGCAGCGCCATTATAAGAACGCATGATGTGCGAGAGGCAGCGGAAGCACGCGCCATTTTCAGGGCGCTTTTTTAAATACTCCGGCGTGACGCAGGTCACTGAAAAAAAAGGATTGATCAGAAATAAGCACGCTAAGGATCAAAAACAGAATTTATTTAAAGAAATATGAGAACCGAACGAAAGTACCAATACTTTTATGATCTTTAAAATAGGTTTTTTGCCTGTAACCTTTATTGACGTTTTAGACGTTTTGATCGTTACAGCCATTATTTTCAAGCTGTATCAGTTTTTAAAGGGTGGCGTGGCCATACGCATGTTTGTGGGATTATTGCTGATCCTGCTCTTCTCTGTGGTTGGGGAATTGATGAACATGAGCGCGCTGACCTGGATTATGTCCAGCTTGAAAACCGTCTGGGTGCTGGCCTTTGTCATCATCTTTCAGCCGGAGCTCAGGAGACTGCTGATCTACCTGGGTCAAAACCGTGTAATACGTACCATCGTGCGGGTAGGCGACCTGGAGTTTATAGATCAAATCATAAAAACAGCCTTGGATCTGTCCAAAAAGAATTACGGAGCTTTGATAGTGTTAACGCGAGATATGGGACTAAAGAATATAATCGAGACCGGCATTACGGTGCAGGCTCGTTTATCGGAGCAGTTGCTCAGTTCCATATTCAATCCGCGCTCTCCGTTGCATGACGGCGCCGTGGTTGTACAAAACGATATTATTCTGGCAGCCAAATGTCTGTTGCCCCTCTCTCAGAATCCGGATATCGATCCGGCCCTGGGAACGCGGCACCGGGCGGCCCTGGGCTTATCCGAGCAGTCGGACGCCCTTGTGCTCGTTGTATCGGAAGAGACCGGTATGATATCCTATGCGGAAGAAGGTAAACTGGTGCGTGGATTAACGGAAAGTTTACTGCGAAAAAAATTAAATGAAGTATTTACGGCGCAACCCGGTGAAAAAAGCGGGTGGCGCTTTAATCTTTTGACAAATAACTAAAAAGCGACACTTAATTAGGAGGAGCTTTGTAATGGGCTTTAGTTACAAGACTCAGAAGTTTAGTTTGATAAGTACGATACTTGTCGTTCTATTCGGTATACAGTTTGTGTTTGCCGCGGCGATTTCCAGTAATGGAACCGGTGGCGGTAATTGGAGTAATACAGCAACATGGGCGGGCGGCGTTGTGCCCGGCGCGGGGGATGATGTTACCATTCTTGGTACTGACGCCGTGACGCTCGATTTGGCTTCCGCCACGGTAACCTCATTGACGATTGATGCTTCCGGCAGCTTTGATCCCAATACCAATCAGCTTACGATAAGCGGGGCGTTGACTATCAACGGTACGTTAAATGACGGTACCGGTGCCGGTCTGGTTCAGGTGGGCGGTAATTTTACCATCAATTCCGGAGGTGCCTTTAATGACAACGGCAATGGCGTCAGCATTGAGTTTAACGGCTCCGGTACGCAAACCATGAGTGGTACCTATGGCGGCGCCTCTCTGGAATTTTATGATTTTACCGTAAGCGGAACCGGGGTGGTGGATAATAACCTCTCCACGAATATCATTGTTAACCGCTATCTGCAATCCGCCGGTACCTTTCAGGCGGGCACGGGGACCTATACGCTTGGTTTCAGTGGTTTGATTAACGGTTATGTATTTGATAAGAGTGGCGGTACTTTTACCGCTGAAACAAGTACGCTGAAAATCGCCAGCAGTGTAAATATTCAAATGAGAATAGATGCCAACACCAGCTTTTACGCCATCACGCATGCGCCACCGACAGGTGCCCGCGCGCTTACTTTCGATGCGTTAAATGCAGCTACGGTGTATACAATAACAAATGCATTGAATATAGACCCGAATTCTAATGGTGTCGCTTTTAGTGCAAACGCTTCCATGGCTTACTCTGGTACAACAACACTTAATTACACAACGGGAAACGATATTACTATCGGCAACGAATGGCCCTCCACAAATTCGCCGACAAACATTACTATAAACTCCGCGGCCACGTTTACCCTGGGCAGCAGCAGAACGGTGACCGGTACCTTTACCCATACTGGCGGCGGTGTTTTTGATGTGACCGGCGGTACCTTTCAGATAGACGGCACCTTTGCCAAGGGCACTGGTTCCTTTACCCTGAACGGCGGCTCACTGGCCTATGGCGCCTCCGGCCTGTTGCGTTATGACGCTACCCAGCAAGCGGGTGCGGAATGGTTGAGCTCGGTTCCCAATGTGACGGTCCAGTCGGGCACGGTAACCCTGGCCTCGGCCAGCGGCAACCGTACCATTACTGGTACCTTAACCGTGAACGGCGCACTTACAGCCAATGACAATGCCCTGAGCACGGGCACCTTTAATA
The DNA here is from genome assembly GCA_026991535.1 of Calditrichia bacterium. Taxonomy (GTDB): domain Bacteria; phylum Calditrichota; class Calditrichia; order Calditrichales; family J004; genus J004. Next base: position 12,272 of record JALXBH010000145.1, read on the forward strand.
ATAACGGCACGGTAACCACCACCAATGTGGCGGTTTCCTCCTCGGGCAATACCACCTTCGGTGGATCGGCCAGCCTGGATACCGGCGGCGGTAACTTCTCCGCCGGCGGCAATCTTGACCTGGGTTCCAGCGCCGCGCTGACCACGGGTGGCGGTACGGTTTCCGTAACCGGAACATCCAATTTTAACACGTCATCAACCATATCGTCATCGGCGGGCGCGGTAAACCTTTCCGGCGATGTTTCCATGAGCTTTGAGTCTTCCATCAATACCAGCGGAACGGCAACCCTGGATGGCAGCCTTACTGTCAGCGGTGGCGCCACCGTGGGGCAGGCTACCGCGGGGACGCTGGTTATGGGCGGTTCGTCCACCAGTACGGTGAACATAGACGGTTCGCTGACCGTGTTTGACTTTACGGTTAATAAAACCGGCGGTTCTTCCACCCTGGTCGTTCCAACATCCAGCGTTGAGTTCCGGTTTAATACCAACGGTACTCTTTACATTCAGCAGGGTATTCTCGAATTGACCGCCAGTTCGCAATTTTTGAATACCAGCGGTGTTAACCTCTCTTCCTCGGATAATGTGACTTTAAAGATTGACGCCAACGGTACTTTAAAGACAGCCGATGTACCCATTACAGGTTTTAACGTCTTTACCCTGGCCGATGGCAGTACGGTGGAATTCTCAGGCACGGCGGCCCAGGATATTCCCGCCGCGACCTTTGGCAATATCACCGTTTCCACAACCCATAGCAGTGGCGCTTCTTTTACCGGCGGCGTTTCCCTGCTTACTAATTCAACCATTACGGTTGCCGCTTCCAGCCGTCTGAACATGGCCGGACAAACCATCACCCATCCCGGAACCAATTCCGATGATTTGACGGTGGCCTCCGGTGGTACCCTGTACACCGATGGAACGGATATAACAGGTTTTAGCACATATGGCAGCCTGGCGGGTACAGTCGTTTTTAACGGTTCCTCCCAGGAAACCGCTCCTTCGGGCACCTACGGCAACCTTACCGTGAACAACAGCGCCGGTTTGGCCCTGGGCGGTCAGGTAACGGTTACGGGAACGCTGACATTTACCAACGGTACCATTGCATCCACATCTACCAATACGCTGACTTTAGGTGTAAGCGCCACGGCTAACCCGACCTCTACCAGTTTTGTTACCGGTCCGGTGGCTCGCCAAACCGATGGCACGGCGACTTCCTTTAGTTTCCCCACCGGGTACAGCACAAGCCTGAGAAGTGTCAGTCTCAGCTTTAATTCCGCCCCGGCCAACAGCAATACGATTACGGCCGAGGCCAAAGGAACGGCTACAGGGGCCACATCGGCCGATCCCGATGTGAAATCGGTAGAAGATGACGGATACTGGACGGTTACCTCTACGGAAGTAACTCCTCCGACATATACGATAACCCTGACGACAACAAACTTTTCGCCTTCTATCTCCGCAAGTTCCAATGTAACCGTGGTAAAAGGGACGGCGCCAAACTTTGATACCCAGGGCACCGGTGAAAGCTCCGGTACCGATCAGGTGACGGCCACTTTTGCCGACGGTTTTAGTGATTTTGCCGTGGGTAATCTGACGACAACCTATACCTGGGATGGCGGCGGCACCGATAATAATTGGAGTACGGCCCTTAACTGGGATTTGGACGCTGTTCCCGGCACGGGCGATGTGATTTCCATACCCGGTAACTTTACCGTGGATTATGACGCCGGTGTAACGACTTCGTCCTATGCCAGCATCACCCTTTCCGGCTCGGGCAATACGCTTAATTTTAATGCCGCGATTATCGATTTCGCTTCCACCACACTTACGGTGGGCAGCGGTGATAAGGTTGTTTTTGCCGGAGCCACGGTGAACAACTACACGGCAAGTAATACCACCTATTCCAGCGGTTCCACCGTGGAATTTCAAACCGGAACGGTGCAGGGCGATGATTATGACGCCCTTATCGTCAATAACGCCGGAGATGTTTCTTCCTCTGCGGCCATAACCGTGGCCGGCGCCTTTACTAAGAGCGGCGGGGGTACGTTTACCGCCGGCGGAACCTTTAGCGTGGCGGGTACAACAACCCTTAGCGCGGGAACGATTGATCCCAGCGGCGGCATGACACTTTCCGGTAATATCGTGGGAGACGGAGGACAATTTAGCGGCTCTTCCGGTACGGTTACCCTGAATGGCAGCTCCCAGCAGACCATCAGTGGCACCACGGGGCTGACCTTTAATAACCTTACCCTGAATAACGCTAATGGTCTGGCTATTTCCACCAGTCCGACGGTTGAAGGCGTTTTTACCTTCAGCAACGGTTTGGTGACCACGGGTAGTAATAACTTTTATATCGGTACCGCCGGTTCAATCAGCGGCGCCAGTTCATCCCTCTATTTCAGCGGACGTCTGGCCAAGATTTATGGCACCGGCGCCGCCAGCTTTACCTATCCCGTGGGTAAAGGGGACGAATATTTGCCTGTTACTCTGGACTTTAGTTCCTTAACTTCCGGTTACACCCGCGTGGTTGAGGTGATCAATTCCGATGCAAACGGTCTTGATCCGGATATCGATGCTACCACTCTTTCCGCCGTATCCATCGTGCGCTATTTTGAAATATCACGCGTGGGCACCGGCGGCGGTATTAACGGCAGCGTGCAGGTGACCTTGTCCTACAATGCCAATGACGGCGTGGATGGCAGCGCCACGGCGCTGGAGGTTGCTCAGCTCTCCACAGATACCAATGGCTCCGCCGCCGCCATAGGCGTATGGCAGAGTGTGGGTGGTGACGGCACCGGACTGACTTCGGGTACTATTCAATCCGGTACATTCACTTCCGGTGGCGACTATTATGCCCTGGGTGACGACGCCGCCAACGGTAAGGATAACTCCCTGCCGGTTGAGCTGTCCGCTTTTGAAGCCCTGCCCGATGTGGACCGGGTTGTGATTAACTGGCAAACGTCTTCCGAATTGGAGAACTTTGGTTTTAACATTTATAAAAAATCTGTGGATCAGCCTGAGTGGACTCAGGTAAACGATGACATTATCGACGGACGGGGAACATTCTCCGGAGAAACCGATTACAGCTTTACCGACCTTGACGTTGTTTCCGGCAGAAGTTATACATACAAGCTGGAATCTGTCAGCTATAACGGCGCCGTGAATGTGGAAAAGGTTGTTAAAGTGGATGTGCCTGTTCCAGACGAATATGCATTGTTTAACAACTATCCCAACCCTTTCAATCCTGTAACAAATATCAAGTTTCAGGTGAAGGATCAGGCCAAGGTCACAGTCGTCATTTACGATGTAAGTGGACGTCAGGTTAAAACCCTCTTGGATAAAAAGGAGTATGCGGCGGGACGTTATGAAGTCTCCTGGGATGCTACCGACAACTTTAGTCGCAGGGTAGCCAGCGGTGTTTACTTCTATCGCTTCACCGCCAACAACTTTACCAAGATGGGTAGAATGGTGTTGCTTAAGTAACAGGGATATTGATCACATCTCAGATCGGTTGATTTGTTTACTTTTGCGGCTTGGAACTACTCATACTTAATTTAATGGGACTATGACGCATTCTTCTTCTTGCAGAGCTCTTTTTAAAAGAGCTCTGCATTTTTTCAGTAAGGCAGCCCTGCTGTCCTTGTGGATACTCTCCACGCCGGTTTCCGCTCAGCAAATAACAACAGAAGTTATTACGCAGAATGAGACAACCACCCGATTACGACTCACCTTTGAAGCTCCGCGCATCGCGGGAGATGATCAACGGGGCCATTTTGCCTCCTACCGGAAGGCTAATTATGCCGTAAACGAATCCGGCGCCTTTGTTCCTGTTATCGGCTTAAAGGTAAACCTGCCCGCCCTTTCGGCCACGGCCCGTATCGTTTCCAGGAAAACGGATAAACTGACCATCCCCAACTATAAGTATCTTCAAAACGCGAAAGGAAGCTCTTCCGAACCACTCCGGAAAGTTTCCATTGACTATAAGGGTAAATACAGAAGGCAGCCTCTGTTTATGTTAACGGTGGCCCCCGTCCAACCGCTGGCAGGCGGCGATCAGGTAGAGTGGATCCGGGAAATGGTTGTCGAGCTCAGATATGACCGGGATAAGACCCGTGACTTTGAACCGGTGAGCAGCCATGAGCGTAAGGCCAAAACCTTTGATGTAGCGGGTCCCGTATTTGGAGAATTGAATACAACGGCAACGCAAGGCGCGCGCGCGTCCCGAACCCTGGCCACGTATATTTCCACAAAGGCCTTTAAGATGAAAATTCTTAAAACAGGCATTTATAAGCTTACCTTCCAGGATCTGGAAGATGCCGAGGTGCCCATTGCCGAGTTTGATCCGCGCAAAATTGCGGTGTATAACAAGGGCAAGGAAATACCCATCTATATAAAGGGTGCCGAGGACGGACGTTTTGACGCCACGGACTATATAGAGTTTTATGCCGAGAAAAACGAAAAGACCTTCCTGGACCAGTATGAAGATATGTATGCCGATCCGTTCACCGATCTGAATGTGTACTGGCTGGTGGAAAAAGAGTCCGCCGGTTTGAGGATGGTGGATGAAAGCGGAGCGGTTGTTAACAGCAATTATGTGGTTCCCTTTAAATTTAAAGACACCATACACTTTGAAAAAGATACCCACCGGGAGATATTTGGCAAGGATCCGGAATATATGAGCGATTCGGCGGATAAGTATGACCACTGGTTTTGGGGGAATGTAATCAGTTCCGTGGAAAGCCGGAATTTTGAGTTTGAATTGCCGGCGCCATTTGAAACCGGTTCATCCGTTTTCGTAAATGCCATGTTTCGCGGAGTGTCGATCTATAATCCCGTGACCAATCCCATTCAGGGCCATCAGGCCGCCGTATGGTTAAATGAACAAAAAGTGGGAGAGATTACACCGGAACAAAGGTGGCGGGGTCAAACCATGGCCAAAATAAATAATTATGGCCGGGCCGGGTTGGCGCAATCGAATCTGAAAAACGGTACCAATGTTTTACGCGTGGATATGGAACAGGCCGGTTTAACCGACATCATCCTTTTTAACTGGTTTGATATCACCTATGACCGTTTATACAGAGCCCACAAGGACTATATCGAGTTTACCCTGCAATCAGGTTTGTTTGATCCCGACCGGGTGATTCAGTTTCAGGTGGACGGCTTTAGTGACGCCAATATTGAAATTTATAAAATTGGCGTAAGTAAGATATTAAATGCCAAGATAGACTATTATGAGGATAATCAACGCTATACCTCCTATCGTGTAACATTTCAAGACAAAATTTTTCAGCCGGATCAAAGGTATATTGCCGTTGAAGAGAGCGCCAAGCTAAAGCCTTATGCCATTGAACCCTACAGGTCGTGGAAAAAGGATGATGACTTTGCCAATCTTCTCAGTCCGGCTAATATCGCGGATTTAATTATCATTACCGCCAATATTTTTGATGATGAAATTGAGCCCCTGGTGGAATTGAAGAAGGAGCTGGGCTATACCGTTGAAGTTGTGGACGTTGAACAAATTTATGATGTGTTTAATGCCGGCATTAAGTCACCGTTTGCCATTAAGGATTTTTTAAAATACGCTTACGATAATTGGGATCAATCCATTCCCCTGCAATACGTTATCCTTGTGGGAGACGCCTCCTACCGGACAAAGGATCTGGGGCCCAATGGCAGCGACCTGATACCTGTGCCTATGTTTACCACGGAATCCTTTGGCGCGGCGCCCGCCGATATTGAATATGCCTTTGTTTCCGGGGATGATTTTATACCGGATATCCATATAGGTCGTATTCCGGCTAATTCGGCCGCGGATTTAAAAAATTATATTGATAAGATTGAGACCTATCAGCATCAGGCCACAACGGGTGAGTGGCATAACCGTTCGCTGTTTATCAGTGGTAACGATGAAGCCCGTACCGACCTGGAATTCTTGTCCGGTGATCCCATATTCCGTGCCCAGAACAATCGTATTGCCAACCTTAAATTGCCCGAAAATGTTTTTGTGCGCAAGATAAACGTAGCCAAGAATGATACCATCGAAGGGTTTGATCCCCATTTGGGCGGGCGGCAGGAATTGCTGGACTATTTTGACGAAGGTTTGACTTTTATCAATTTCTTCGGTCATGGCGGCGGCGCCATTTGGGCGGATAAGAATATTCTCGATCTGGCGGGTGTGGATAACCTCAATAATGAAGATAAATATCCCTTTATTGCCAGCATGACCTGTTTTACGGGCGCTTTTGAAAATCAGAACCGTGAAGGCCTGGCCGAGAAACTTGTTTTTGCCGAGAAAAAAGGGGCTATCGCCGTTCTGGCCAGCTCCAGCGTGGGCTGGAAATACAATGATTTCTCGGTTAAATGGGCCCTGCATGATTATCTGTGGGAAGATGGGGTTACCTTTGGGCAGGCCGTGGATCAGATGAAGATTGATTACTATGTAAATAATGTCTATTACACGGAAAACGGATACACCAGCA
>JALXBH010000146.1 GCA_026991535.1 Calditrichia bacterium
ACCTATGGTCCGCGCATGGCTCTGAACGATGGAAGGGTGGTGAGTAATTTTATCATTCAGGCCCTGCAAAACAAACCCATCACCATTTATGGAGACGGCAGCCAGACCCGCTCGTTTCAATATGTGGATGACCTGGTAAACGGCAGCATGATCATGATGGAAAAGGAAAACTTTATCGGCCCGGTCAATCTGGGCAATCCTAACGAATTTACCATACTTTCCCTGGCCGAGCAGGTTATCGAACAGACCGGCTCCCGTTCCAGGATTGTTTTTAAGGAACTGCCTCAGGACGACCCGACTCAGAGGCAGCCCGATATAAGCCTGGCCAGGGAAAAACTGGATTGGCAACCCGGCATAGAACTTAAGGAGGGTCTGCAAAAGACCATCCCTTACTTCGAGGAGAAGCTTAGGGAACAGCAGGCCTGACTGTTCACCCCCTAAATAAGTTTGGAAAACCCTGCCTTTTTTAGTAAATTTTCACCTTTTTCGTAAGGGATTTAGGTGTTTTTGTCTTTTTTTTACTCACTTTTTTATAACATTCACATCGATCGATTTTAAGGCAGAGAAGGAGACGATTTAATGTCGGGACATTCCAAGTGGCATTCTATAAAACATAAAAAAGCAAAAGTAGACGCGGCACGCGGAAAAATTTTTACTAAACTGATCAAGGAAATTACCGTTGCGGCCCGCATGGGCGGCGGCGACCCGGATATGAATCCCCGCCTGCGGGTGGCGGTGGCGGCGGCCAAGGCGGCCAACATGCCTTCCAAAAATGTGGATAATGCCATAAAAAAAGGCACGGGGGAAATGCCCGGCGTGGTTTACGAGGATGTTTCTTATGAAGGATACGGCCCCGGTGGTGTGGCCATGTTTATTGAAGCCGTTACCGATAATAAAAACCGCACCGTGGCGGAAATACGGCACTTGTTTTCCAAACATGGCGGTAATTTGGGTGAAAGCGGCAGCGTAGCCTGGATGTTTGAACGCAAGGGGATGATAACCGTGCCCGCGGAAAATTACAGTGAAGACGAGCTGTTCGAAATAATCATTGAGGCCGGCGCGGAGGAGATGGAAAGGGAGGGTGACAATTATGTCATCTATACCGCCTTTGAGGATTTTAATGAGGTACGCAACCATTTGGAAGAAAAGGGCGTAACCATTGAGTCCGCCGAGCTGACGCGTATTCCGCAAAATACGGTATCCCTGGCCGGTAAGGAGGCCGAACAGTTAATGAAGATGATGAACATCCTGGACGAGCATGATGACGTGCAGAACGTATTCGCCAATTTTGATATTGAAGACGCGGAAATGGAAAGGATTTTAGGCGAATAAAAAAGTCCATGCGAATTTTGGGCATAGATCCCGGATTAAATGTGACGGGTTATGGGATCATAGACGTAGCGGGCAGCAGGTTGCTGCCGGTAACCTATGGGCATGTAAGAACCTCTTCCGCGACGGGACTGCCCGAAAGACTGTTAAAAATACATGAGGCGATAACGTCATTGCTGGCCGAGTTTAGGCCGGATGATGTGGCCGTTGAAAATATTTTTTATGCCGACAATGTAAAAACGGCCATTGTAATGGGCC
>JALXBH010000147.1 GCA_026991535.1 Calditrichia bacterium
CGCGCGGAGGAAACCGAAAACAGCGTCATGGGCAGCGGCGTGGGTCTGGCTCTGGTGAAACAACTGACCGAGGCCCACGGCGGTGAAATCCGGGTGGAAAGCAAACCCGGCCAGGGCGCCTCCTTTGCCGTATACCTGCCGTGTGGGCACGACCATATCCCCGACCGGGATATCGTAAGCGGCCGGGAAGAACCGCCGCCCTTTGCGGAACCGGCAGCGGCGGAGCGCATGGCGGATCTGAACGAAGAACAGGCCCCGGGATTGCTGCTGGTGGAAGACACCCCCGAAGTACGCGACTATATCCGGGAAATCTTTGCCGGCGCCTACCGCATCACAACGGCGGCGGACGGACACAGCGGCCTGAAAACGGCCCGCGCCGATTTACCCGACATCATCATCAGCGATGTAATGATGCCCGGCATGAACGGCTACGAGCTGTGCGCGGCCATAAAAAGCGATCCCCTGACCAATCACATCCCGCTTATCCTGCTAACCGCCCGGGCCGGTGACGAAGACCGCTATCAGGGTCTGCAAACCGGCGCGGACGCGTATGTGCCCAAGCCCTTTAATCCCCGGGAATTAAAGCTGCGCGTGCGCAAACTGCTGGAACAAAGGCGCCTGCTTCAGGAAAAATTCAGCCGCCGCCTGCTGGACGAGAGCCCTTCCGCGCCGGTCGCACTCTCCGGGGATGAACAGTTTATCGAACAGGCTACCCGCATCGTATTGGAGCATCTGGAAGACGCCGCCTTTAATGTGCAGGCCTTTGCCTCGGAGATGGCCCTGAGCCGTATGCAGCTCCACCGCAAAATAAAGGCCCTTACCGGCAAAAGCACCACCGAATTTATACGGGTGATCCGCCTAAGGGAAGCGGCCGCCCTGCTCGAAAAGAGAAGCGGCAATGTCAGCGAAGTGGCCTTTGCCGTCGGTTTTAACAACCTGTCCTACTTCGTGCGCAGTTTTCAAAAGCAATACGGCGTTTCCCCTTCGCAATACGGCTCCCGCTAACCTCCGGACCCTTTTTCCCGTGATTCCGTCCTTATTTTTCCCTCCCTGTTACAATAGTGCAAAAGATTGTTACATGGGTGATAGCCCCGGAGCCGCCCGATACCGATACTGTTTGTTGATATCGGAAAAACAGGGAGGCCATTATGAACCGTACCATTCTTTTACTGGCGGGGATACTCTTTTTCCTTTCCCCCGCTCCGGCACAGGATTTTGAAATTGAGAATAATTTTGGAGGAGAGCAGGTCAGCGTATCCTCCTCCTTCGGCAGCAGCATCGCCTATGGTAACGGCAATGTTTTACTCGGCGCTCCGGACGACGACTATGACGGCGGAACCAACGACGGCTCGGTTTTCCTGTATGCCTACCGGCTGGACCGCTGGCTTATGGTTCAAAAAATCGTTCCCGATAAGCCCTACCCTCTTAGCTATGATAATAAATTTGGTCGCAGCCTCTCCGCCGACGGACGGCATGTGGCCGTGGGCGCCAAACACCGGGTGTATATCTATCAAAACAATATCGCCTCCCTAAGCTATCAAACATATTTCGAAAACAGTGAAGTCAGTTTCGGACAGGCCGTGGCCGTGGACGGCGACTGGCTGGCCGTGGGCGCGCCGGAAGACAACGGACGTCTGGGGGCGGTATACATCTACCGCAATCAAAACGGCGCCTGGAGTTTTTTCAGTAAACTGTCATCCATGAGTTCCTCAACACAGTGGAATTTCGGATCGGCGCTCAGCCTGCAAAACAACCGTCTGGCCGTGGGCGTGCCCAACACAGCCAACACGGGAGAGGCCGGACGCGTCCTGCTTTATGAATATGACGGCGTCGACTGGCAGTTCGCCGATTCCCTCCAGGCCGGTATTGAAGGCGGCCCCGGTGATCTGTTCGGCTCCTCCCTGGCCCTGGACGGCGATCGCCTGGCCGTGGGCGCGCCCGATCAACAGTTTTCCGTGGGGCAGGTTTACCTTTTTGAAAAGCAAAACGGTGTGTGGAAAATGAGCGCCAAATTTATTGGCGACAACTTTACCTTTGGACGTTCCGCCGCCCTTTACGGCGATTATGCCGCCTTTGGCACGGACGATCACGGCATGGTGGTTTATAAATACGACGCCGGAACATGGGCAAAACTGCTGGACAAGGGAACCTCCAGGGGCAGCACATCGCTGGCCATAGCGCAGGGTCTGTTTATGGTGGGTGACGCTTATGGTCAGGTAACCCGCCTCTATGAAACGGTGGCCATGCCCAAAAATATGAGCGGCAGCCAGGGCCGCTACGGCAACCGCGTTAAACTGACCTGGGGCAACCGTTCCAATACGCTCGAATCCTTTAAAATTTTCCGCGACGACCGTGAAATTGCCGGCGCCTCCAAAAAAGCCTCCAGTTACAGTGACTATAACGGCGTCCCCGGCAAAATCCATAAATACGGGATCGCTTCGTGGAACAGTGAATGGGGCTACTCCGCCATAGTGGGCGGCCCGGCCTGGTTTACCCCCAACGGCACGCTCAGCGGCAAGATACAAACCCGCAAGGGCGCCGGCGTCGGGGAGGTATCCCTCTATCTGGAAACTCCGCAAAACAGCCTGCAACGTTCCCTTAAGTTTAACGCCACCCATGACGCGGTGGTGGTTGAGCGGGTGGCCAATTTTCCCGACACGGCCTTAACCCTCTCCTATTGGCGTCGCGTGGACGCGCAGTTCGGCACGCCCTTTTCCTTCAGCGCCAGCGATACGCCTTCCGTGAATCATTTTACCGCCTGGTCCGGGGCCGTTACCATCAACAACAATGTGGTCAATTTTGGCTTTGAGGCCGACTACGGCCAATGGCATCATTACGCCATAACCTGGCGCAGCAGCGACGGGCTATTAAAAATCTACCGCGACGGCGTGCTGACCTCCAGCCATCAACTCAGCGCCGGGGAGCCCATCCCCTCCTCGGGAACCATCGTTATGGGACAATACCCCGGCTACGATCCGCTTAACGCCATGCAGGGCGCCCTGGATGAGGTGCGGCTATGGAACTACATCCGTTCCGACTCCGTCATCGCCGCCGAACGGCTGAAGCGCCTGACCGGGAATGAAAAGGGATTGGTTTCCTACTGGAATTTTGACGACCCCGACCGCGCCTACGCGGAACTGGCCGCCGACCTCGCCTTTAAGGGGGGCAATCACGGCTATATTCAGGGCGCGGAATGGGACGGCGGCGTGGAGATACGCCACGTCACGCCCACCAACGCCTCCGGCGCCTATACCTTTAGCAAGGTCTTTTATGACAGCAGCAGGGCATTTGAGCTGAGCCCCTATAAGGAAGGGCACGGCTTTGATCCCGGTCTGCTTTCCACAACGCTGGATATCGACGGCCCGAGGAGCACGGGACTGAACATCGCGGATACCACCAGTCTGACGATAAGCGGAACGATTGCCTTGGCCGGAACGGGCTGCGCCGTCCCCGGCGTGGAAATCATGCTCAACAACAAAAGTACCGGCGTTTTTACCGACGGCGCCGGCGTTTTCCGCCTGACCATTGAGGAACCCGGTTTTTATAATATCGAACCGGTATTGGCCGACAGCAACCGCAGCCATACCTTTGAACCGGCCCTGTTTTCCGGTAACATCACCGATAACATCGATGATATGGATTTTACGGACAACACCCTGAGCCTGCTTAAGGGCAAGCTGTCCGCTGCCTGCGGCACGCCCCTGGGTACCGGAGAAATCCGCATCACCTCCGCGGGTAATCAAACAGCCTGTATCGACACCACCCTGTTCACCGACGTGAACGGCAATTACAGCATCACCCTGCCGGCGCAGCCCTATCTGGTGGAGCTGCTCTCCATCGATCCGCAGCCCTCCTTTGCCCCCGATGAATATTTCGATCCCATAAATACCGATCTCACCTTTCAGGATACGGTGCTTAATTTTGTCTACCGTACCCCGCCCATAATCGTTATCGAAGGCCTGCCCGCCCCCTGTCCGGACGCGCAGGATCCCTTCCGCGTGCCGGTGATCAATCAATACGCCCAATTGAACCTGACGATCCACGTGCTGGAAACCTACCAGGGGGATACCTGCGCGGTCGATACCGGATTTGTGGAAATTTATGACGGTATCGGCGGCAACCCGGACGAAGCGGTGCGCCTGCCCATAGAAAACGGCATGGCCTATTATACCCTGGAGGTGGGCGAGCCCAACATTCTGGATGGCGGCGAACATCCTTTTCAAAAGCTGTTACAGGTGGTGGCCAACGCCGAGGGACAGGTTTCCACCCTGAATCAGTGGGCCCTGGTTACGGGCAACCGCCCCCGGGAGAAGACCTTTGTGACCCGTACCCCGGAACTGCCCTTCCTTATCCTGCACGACCCGCCGGGTGACAACAGTTACGCCTACTGGCAAAAGGACTCCACCTACACCACCACCAACACCCTGGCCACCGAGGTGAATGGCTCCGCCGGATTTTTTGTAAACGCCAAGTATGGCGGAGGCGTAAAGGTACCTTTCGTGGGCACTATTGGCGGTTTTATACACACGGAGGGTCAGTTCCTGGCCGGCCGGGACAATAAAACGAGCGATGTGGTTGTCACCTCCTGGAATTTCTCGGAGAGGGTGAGCACTTCCGCCGACCCCGATTTTACCGGGGACACCTTTACCGGTGAAAGCGGCGACATCGTTATGGGCGGCTCCTTTAACATGATCTATTCCCTGACCGACGTCATCGACTGGGATGAGGAAAACTGCCAGGTTATCCAGGATACATCCCTGGCCTGGGGCGCCGGTGAGTTTGCCACAACCTATTTCTATACCATTAATCACATTGAAAATACCCTGATCCCCAATCTAAAAACCTTAAAAAGTCTGGCCTCGCCCGATTCGGCCAAACTGCTGGCCACCTATATCGACGTTTGGCAACAGGTGGTAGAGGACAACCGCCGCACTATTGCCAATGCCAAAACAACGCAGAACATATCCTTTAGCGGCGGCACCAGCCGGGAGTATAGCAAAACCACCAGCAAAGACAGCACCCACAGCTATGAATTTACCGCTTTCATCGATATCGAGGTAAAAGTGGGGCTGGGTTTTCGCTTTGATCAGATTAATGAAAGCGAATACGGCGTGGCCGCCAAGTTCCGCTGGGCCAGCACCGAAGTAAACGAAAAACAGTTTACTACCAGCACCACGGTGGGCTATGTATTGGGCGATGACGATACCGGCGACTTTTTTACCGTTGACGTGGGGAATGATCCTATTTACGGCACGCCGATTTTTAAGCTGGCTTCGGGAACCAGCAGTTGTCCCTTTGAACCGGGCACGCAACCGCGCGATGAACCGAAAATCTCCCTGAATACCTACCGGCAGGATAATGTAGACCCCAACGGCAAGGCCACCTTTATCCTCAACCTGGGTAACGCCAGCCAAAGCGGCGAAACGCGGGATTACGAACTGTCCGTGGTACAATCCAGCAATTACGACGGGGCTATCATCCGCGTGGGCGGCGTGGTCGTTGAAAAGGGGCTCACCTATACCATCCCCGCCGGTCAACAGATATCAGCCACCATGACCGTGGAACGGGGGCCCATCGCCTACAGCTACAACAATCTGCAACTGCAACTCTCTTCCCCCTGCGACGACTCGCGTTCGGAAACCGTCTCCTTTTCCGTGAATTTCCGCAACGACTGCCCCACGGTGGAGATGTACCGTCCGATAAACAAATGGCTGGTGAATCAGAGCGCTAAGGATACGCTGCTGGTGGTATTGCGCAACTACGAAAAGGACAACCCGGAGCTGAACAAGATAAGCCTGCAATACCGCGCCGCCGGCGAAGCCTGGAAAACCGCCAAAAGCTGGGAAAAGGGCGATCTGCCCGATAATTATGTCTCTCTGAAATGGAATGTTTCCCACCTGGCGGACGGAGAATATGAGCTACGGGCGGTTTCCAATTGCGGCGCCGGGGGGGTAAACTATTCCGCCATTGCCACCGGAGTGATCGACCGCGGCACGCTTTATGTGTTCGGGCAGCCCCGGCCCGCCGATCGCGTGCTGAATATCGGCGAGGATATTACCGTCGCCTTCACCGCCGATCTCGACTGCTCCGAAATCCGCGATTCAAACATCCGTCTGTGGGATGAAACGACCGGCGAGGAGGTGGCCCACGGTTATGCCTGCAACCAAAACAGCATTGTCATCACCCCCGCCGTGCCGCTAAGCTCGCTGGAGGGCCACACACTGACGGCCACGGTTTCCGGTCTTACGGATTTAAACGGCAATCCGCAAAAAGAGACGGTCCGCTGGTCCTTCACCGTCAACCAAAATGCCGTATACTGGCTCAACCCGCAGGCAACGGTCAGTCAGTATGAGGGCGGTTCCGCCTCCTTTACGGCCACAATCACCAACACCTCCGGCACGGCGCGATCCTTTGACATAAAGGATCTGCCCTTCTGGCTTCAGGCCGATCCCGCCTCCGGCACGCTTCAATCCGGCGCGCAAAGGGAGATTACCTTCACCCTGCCCGCCTCGCTGAACAGGGGCGTTTATACGGACACCCTCTTCCTGGGCGTTACGGATCAGGCGGATGATCCGCTGTATGTCTCGGCGGAAGTCATCACCCGTCCCCCGGACTGGAATGTTACGCCTTCGGCCTATCAATATTCGATGAACATCATCGCCCGGGTTGTTACGGAACAGGGCTTCTCGGAGAATGACAAGGATATCGTGGCCGTCTTTAGCGATGGTGAACTCCGCGGCCGGGCCAATTTACAATATGTGGAAGATGAAGGGTATTTTGCCTTCATCACCGTCTACAGCAACAATCCATCCGGTGAAACACTGACCTTTAAGGTGTGGGACGCCGGTAAGGGGGCGCTTTCGGGTTTTGTGGAAGAAAGCGCGCTCTTCTCCGACAACGGCACGCTGGGCGAGCTGCAAAGTCCGCTAACCCTGCGCCCCAGGGGACGCACGCAAGACATCCCCGTAGAAAGCGGCTGGAACTGGATATCCTTTAACGTGGAACAGGAAGATATGTCCGTCAACACGGTACTGGCCAATCTGCGGGCCACCGAGGGGGATGTGATCAAAAGCCAGACCGCCATAGCCGTTTATTCCGAAAATCTGGGATGGACAGGCAACCTGAACACGATTGAAAAGGGGCTTTCCTACCGTTTACGTCTCCAAAAGGCTCAAAATCTCGATTTTGCCGGCAACAGCGTTGCCGCGGATGAAACCATCCTGAATCTGAGCGCGGGCTGGAACTGGATCGGTTATCTGCCCAACGAAACCCGGGAGTTGTCAACGGCCCTCCGGGGATATTCGGCCGCGGCGGGAGATCAGATAAAAAGCCGGGAAGCCTTTGCCGTCTATGACGCCGCCTCCGGTAACTGGCGGGGCGATTTACGGGAGCTGCGTCCGGGACAGGGCTACCTGCTAAAGACCTCCACCAACGGCACGCTGAAGTATGAATCCACCGCCGCCGTTACTCTGCCGGGGAACATACCCACCCTCGTTAATGCCGGCCCCGCCGCCGATGACGCGCTTAATCCCCATGCCTTTGAGGCCGGTATGAACCTGATTGGCGTTTTGCAGTTGGGCGGCATCTTAAGCCGGGACACCACTTTTACCGTCAGCGCCTATATTGATGATGAACCGCGCGGAAAGGGAACCCTGCAAAGGGTTGAGGGACGAACGGAAGCCATGCTTTTCCTGACCATCTACAACCGGCCCGCCTCAAACGATTCCGTGCGCTTTGTCATCAGCGACGGACGGCAGAGTTATACGGTAAGGGAGCGCATTTTTTTTGAACAGGACAAAGTCCTGGGCAACCTGAGCGTACCCTATGTCCTTACCGTTAAGGATGAAACCAGCCCAACGCTCACATCGGCGTTTCACTATTCCAGCGCTCCGGGGCTGAAACGTTTTGTCACCCTCTATATCTCCTCCAGCGAGCCGCTCTCCGCGCCGCCGTTTGTGTTGGTAACCTCGCCCGGCGGCCGGGAAAACACGCTGGCCACAACCCTGTTTGACGCCGACAATCATATCTACCGGGCCTCCCACACGCTGAGCGCCGAAGGTTCCAGTTCCTTTTACATAGTGGCAACCGATTTTGGCAACAACAGTACCCGCGAGGTAAAGACACTGAACCTGCAAAGCCTGAGCAAGGGCGCGGCGCTTACGGCGGTAGTGGATACCAGCGCCTCCTACAGCGTCAGCGCCGCGGAAGCGCGTCAGGACGCGCTGCTCTTTACGGAAGTGATCCCCGCCGCCAATACGGCCGGGGAGCAACAGGCCATGAGTTCGGCCTACCGTTTTTATTCCCCCGACGGATTCAGCGGAAAAATCGATCTGACCATCGCCTTGCCCGCCATGGGTCTGAGCGAGGAGGAACAGAGAAAAGTCGCCCTTTACCGTCTTGATGAGCAGGAAGGGGAATGGATTTACGCCGGCGGCCGTTTTGACCGGGGCCGCCTGAGGGCGCGGGTGGAGGCCGGCGCGGTGTACGGCGTCCTGTACGATCCCGGGCGGGTGGTGTTACCGGAGATTTTCGCTTTACACCAGAATTATCCCAACCCTTTTAACCCGGTGACCAACATACGCTTTGATCTGCCGCGAAAAAGCGATGTAAAACTGGAGGTTTACAACATGCTGGGTCAAAGGGTAAGCGTCGTGGCCGAGGGGGAAATGGAAGCAGGCTTCCATTCCCTGCAATGGAACGGCCGGGACGCCGCCGGACGGACGCTGGCCTCGGGGGTCTACATATACCGCCTGCAGGCAGGCTCCTTTATCACGGCCCGTAAAATGATTTTGCTTAAATAAACTGCTTTCTGGGAGATAAAAATGAAAAAGCTTTTTCTGATTCCGGCGATCCTGTTGATTACCATCGCCTGTAAAAAAACCGTTATCGAGTTTTCCGATTACGCCCCGATCGAGGGCACGATTGAGGATATTGTTATCGAAGAAGGTCTGCAAAGCTATGGCATCGACTTACGGGAGACCTTTAAAATCAGCGGTCAGGAGAACCGCGTTTTGCAGCACAGCATTACCGCCAACAGCAACCCCTCCCTGGTTACCGCGCAGGTTGACGGCGACCTGCTGTTGTTAACAATCCAACTGGGCTTAACCGGCAGCGCCCGGCTCACCCTGCGCAGCGAGTCGCCCTCGGTGTTCAGGGAAACCGATTTTTCGCTTACGGTCACACCGCTGGAGGCGGAGACGGCCATGGAACGCGCCCGCGCCTTTTTCCGGGAGGGGGAATATGAGACCTCGCGGGGCTATTTTCTGCTGGTGACCCGCAAAAGCAACAGCGCCCTGTATGCCGAGGCCTTTATGGGCTCCGGTTTCAGCAAAATGCGTCTTGAGGGAGACGATCCCGGCTATGGGGATCTGATTCAAAGTCTGGCCTTTGACAACGGCCAGGCCGACGCCCGGGCCGGGCTAAGCTTACTGGAATATGCCCAAAAGAAAAACTACGGGGAAGCCATTCGTCTCGGCAAGCGTGTGCTGGCGGCAAACCCGGACTATCGTTTTTCGCTGGACCCCGCTCTGGATAAAAATGATCTTCGCCTGAACATTGCGCTCAGTCAGTTTGCCCTGGGGCGTTATGAAGAGTGTCTGGCCAGCATTATTCTGCTAAACCCGGACTTTGACGCCCGGGCCGGCGACGAAGATTTTACCGACCGGCTTTTACGGGAACTGAACCGGCTGGCGCTGCTCTACGGCTGACCCGTTGCGGCGCCGGGCCGGGACAAAGGTTTCCCTAAAACATGCCGTTATCATGGGCCATGGTTTCGGGAAGAATTTGCAGCACATCCCAATGTTCCACAATCTTCCCGTTCTCATCAAAACGGAAGATATCGATACCGGCATATTCATGATCGCCGGGCCAGGTCTGATGACAATGCAAAACCACAAAATCGCCCTCGGCAATGGCCCGTTTAAATTCCACCTTCTTTCCGGGATAGTCGCGGGCCATGCGCTCAAAGTACTCGATAAAAGCCTCCTTACCATCGGCCACGTGGGGATTATGCTGGATATAGACATCCCCGGCAAATTTTTCAATGGCCTGGCGCGGACGGCACTGGTTAAACATCAGGTCATAAAACTCCATGGCCTTAAGTTTATTGCTCTGGATGGGATCGGTCAGCATCTGGTCACCTCCTGGTTTTGTTTCGTAAACAGTTTAAGGCAAAGGGGGCCATAAATTCAAATCCAGCAAAAAAAGCAACCCAAGCCTTCATCCGCCACACCCCTTTTTTAACAATTGTTTAGGCAATTTAGGGCAGGCCTGACAATTTTTTCATTAACAACTGTACATTTCAAAAAAAGGGACGAAGAAAAGAATACTTACCTGATTTTTCACATAAACTGATTTACACGGGAGAAAAACGTGCACTTTGTTGAAACCGTAAAAGGTGATGTAACGGTTGTGGCCGTCAAAGGCAATCTGACCCACAAGGAAGATACCGACAAACTTCATGAAAGACTGATGGCTGTTTTGAAGAAGAACGGATGCAAAATCGTGCTGGATTTGAAAAATGTCAGTATGATCACCAGCCTGGGTATCGGCGGCATCATTCGCGCCCTGCGCGCCGTACGCGAGGGAAAGGGAGATTTGAAGCTTAGCTCGGTCAATGCCAGCGTCAAAAAGGTGTTTGACATCACCAAACTGAATGAGATTATCGATATTGTGGACTCATCCGACGAGGCTGTAAAGCAATTCAGTTAAACCCGGGATTTTAGGAAGTTATATCCCGCCAGGCCATTTTCAATTTATCCATAAAATTCTGGGGTTCGTGCTCCACGCCAAAATCTTCGGGGTGCAATTCATGCAATATGGCGCCCCAGCCGGGAAAGCCGCCCACGTTGCGGTCATCAATAAACAATTGCGCGTCGATCTTGCGGCTCATTTCATTGATATCAAACTCCTCGTCGGGATGACTTTTGTTGACGGCGTAAAACTCAACGCCGTTCCTGCGGCAGAACTCTACCGCCTCATCCAGTTCCCTGCCGCTGCGATAGGTCCATAGAATAAGCTTATGGCCGCGTTTATTCAGTTCCTTCAGAGCTTCAAAGGCAAAAAGAACCGGCTTCCCTATTTCGGGATATTTATGTTCAACGATGGTACCGTCAAAGTCCACAGCTATTTTCATGTTTTTTTCCAAAGTGTTTAATTAAATCACTACCGCGCCTTTTTTGCGCAGGGCCTCTTCCACATAATCGAAGGTGGAAAGCTGATCCGGCCGACCGTTCACAATGGCTACATCATGCTCAAAGTGCGCGGAAGGTTTTTTGTCCGCCGTGATCACCGTCCAGCCGTCATCCAGTTGGATGACGTTTTTTGTGCCCATGTTGATCATGGGCTCTATGGCCAGCACCATACCGTTTTTCAGGCGCGGCCCCTTGCCCGGCCGACCGTAATTGGGTACCTGCGGCTCTTCGTGCAGTTCCCGGCCGACACCGTGCCCCACCAACTCCCGCACCACGCCATAGCCATGCGCCTCGGCATGCTGCTGTATGCTGTGGGAAATATCACCAACGGTATTGCCGGCCTTTGCCTGTCGCACACCCAAGTCCAGGCTGGCCTTGGTCACCTGAAGCAACTTCAATACCGGCAGGGGAACATGCCCCACCACAAAGGTATAGGCATGATCACCGTGATAACCGTTCCACTTTGCCCCACAATCCACGGATATGATATCGCCGTCCCTCAACGGTTTTTTTGAGGGAAAACCGTGTACGATCTCTTCATTGCGCGACATGCACAGCGTGTAGGGAAATCCGTTATAACCCTTAAATGAGGGCTTGGCGCCATGGTCACGGATAAAGGTTTCCGCCAGGCGGTCCAGTTCCAGCGTGGTCACCCCCGGCTCAATCTTTTCGGCGATCAGTCCCAGGGTTTTACTGACCAGTTGCGCACTTTTGCGCAAAAGTTCTATCTCTTCCGCGTTCCTGATATGAATCATTGACAGGCTTCTTTCAAATATCTTTTTAACATCTTCCGTTTTTACCGGAGACTAAAATTTCCGGTATGACCGCAATCGATCAATTAAGAAAAATAGTTAATGGAATGGTGACCGAAATGATCGTTCTTAACCATATTGTGATTTAAAACGCTCCGAAAGCTACAGCCCACGGCGTAAACGGGCCACGGGAATGCCCAACTGCTCACGGTATTTGGCCACCGTGCGCCGGGCGATGGGAAAGCCCTCCTGTTTCAGCATGGCTGAAATCTTATCGTCGCTCAGCGGCTTTTTGGGGTTCTCTTCTTCTACGATCTCTTTTATGCGTTTTTTTATACGGGGGGTGGCAATCTCCTCGCCATCCTCGTTTTCAATGCGTTCGTTAAAAAAGTATTTCAGTTCGAAGACGCCGTAATCGGTTTGAACATACTTACCGTTACACACCCTGCTGACGGTTGAAATATCCATATTGATCATCTCGGCGATCTCGCGCATGATCAGGGGTTTAATATAATCCGGTCCTTTTTCAAAAAAATCGTACTGCTTCTGGATTATGGCTTCCATCACCTTGAGCATGGTCATTTTACGCTGATAGATGGAATTGATAAACCAGCGGGCATTTTCCACCTTTTTGCGGATATAGCTGCGGGTTTCGGAATCGGTATTTTTTTTATCCATCAGCATATTCTTATAGGTGGGGCTGATGCGCAGGGGCGGTACATTCCAGTCGTTGAGGGTGACCACAAACTTGCCGTCTACCTTTTCCACGATAAAATCGGGAATGATGTAATTGGTACGGCTATCAAACAGGCTCTCCCCCGGCTTGGGATTGAGATGCACGATCTCCCCAATGGCTTCCTGCAGGCGTTCCCTGTCAATATCCAGGGCGGCCAGCAGCTTGTCATACCGCTTGTTCTTAAAATCCTCAAAATGGTCACGGATAATCTCTATGGCCACGGGGTCGGGCAGACGCTGTTCTTCCAGTTGGGCCAGCAGGCACTCTCTTAAGTCCCGCGCCCCGACGCCCGTAGGTTCCAGCTTATGGATCTGTTTTAGAATTTCTTCCACCTTTTCCGGAGAAACGGCAAACTGTTCGGCTACTTCACGCAGGTCCAATTGATTGTCCAGATAACCGTCATCACGAATATTCCAGATCAGATGTTCGGCGATTTCGCGCTCCTGCTCGCTCAGGCGCAATTCATGCATCTGCTCCAAAAGGTTCTCCACCAGAGAACTCTGACTTACCTCGGGCCGGTCAAACTCTTCTACATTTTTATCCTTGGGAATCCTTATCTCAAAGGTGTCCTCATCCTTGAACAGATCCTCGATGTTGGAGTCGTCCTGCGCTTTTTCCAGTTCTTTGACGTCATAGTCCTCGCTGGCGCCGTTCTTGTCCATCATCTCCAGTTCATCGACCACCTCTTTAACCTCGGCCTGGTCTTCGGTCACGATCTCATCGGCATTCTCTTCATCGTCGCCTTCTTCCAGTACAGGGTTCTGTTCCAGTTCGCTTTTTATGCGCTGCTCGAGACTCAACAGGGGCAATTGCAACAGCGTCGACAGCAAAATCTGCTGCGGCGTGAGCTTCTGCTCCATCCGTAAATTCTGACCCAGAAAGATATTATTCATAGTGATTCATTTCATTTTGGCACGATTTATGTAAGCAATATACGGCATTTCTAAAAATTATGTCAAGAAAAGAAGCTATTTATTCTGAATATGATCACTTTTTAGCCTCCGTTTTCCTGAAAAGCACAACATCGCTCCATTTACAACACTTTCTCCAGCATCTCGGCAAAATAGGCATTCTCCTCTTCCAGACCGGTATTTATGCGCAAACATTGTGGCAGGCCAAAAGCGGCCAACGGCCGGACGATAACACCTTTTTTCAATAGTTCCTCATTGATGCGCTCCACCTGCTCCCCGTTATCCATCACCAGTGTCACAAAATTGGCCTGGGATTCAATATAACGCAACCCCAGACGGTCAAACAGATCATAGAAGAAAGCCAAACCCTTTTTATTTAAATCGATATAAGCTTTGAGCCAGGCTTCGTCTTTCATGGCCGCCCGGCCGGCCACCTGAGCAGGAATGCCGGGTTCAAAGGGCAGCTTGACCTTCATCAGGTTGTTGATCACCTCGGCCCGGGCAAAACCGTAACCGATGCGAATACCGGCCAGGCCATAGGCCTTGGAAAAGGTGCGCAGGGTGATCACATTGTCCAGACGGTATTTCATGGAATCGGGGTAGACGGGATTCTCATAGCAAAATTCAAAATAGGCCTCATCCATGATGATCAGCACATGGGGCGGTACCTGCTCCATAAAGGTCAGGAACTCCTTTACCGTAAAAATGGTGCCTGTGGGGTTATTGGGATTGGCCAGGTAAACGATCTTGGTTTTATCATTAATGGCCCCGGCCATGGCGGCCAGATCGATGCGGTAATCCTTCAGCGGCACGGTGCGCAGCTTGATGCCCCGGGATTGGGCCAGCACGCGGAAGCCGATAAACGTACCTTCCGACGTCAGCGCCTCTTCATCATCCAGCAGAAAGGTACGCATGATGACCGACATGATGCCTTCGGAACCATGCCCGGTGATCACATTTTCCTCCAGCACGTCAAAGCGACGGGCCAGCGCACCCCGCAGATCGTGGCTGACGGGATTGGGATAGCGGTGTAAAGAGCCCAGGCAGGCCTGAACGGCCTTAATGGCTTCGGGCGAGGGACCCAGCGGATTTTCATTGGAGGCCAGCTTGACTATTTTACGCGGTTTATAGTCGCGGGCGATTTCAGCAATCGATTTTCCCGCCTTGTATGGGATGAGATTTTTTATGTGATCGGGTACCAGGGGCATCTAATTCTCCTAACTTATCCTAAGAGAAGAAGTTACGAAAAAAATATCACGCGGGAAAAGGAGAATGTTGAAATTTATTCCGGCGGCTCTTTCCTGTCCGGTCGGTTTTACCCAAACAAAGGTTCTTCCTTTTTCTTTTGTTGCGCCGGAAGAAACAAAAGCATCAGCGGAATTTTATCTCCTTACCATAACTTCATGCATTGCCACCCGGTCACCCGAAAATTCCGCCTTTTTCCCTTAGGCGGTGAGTGATTTTTACCTTTGAATTCCCAGAGAAACAGCCAATGGTTTGAAAAACCTTATCTCTCTTTTACAAACCTTAGTAGAAAAAAGGCTCTTAAAAAGAAACAACCTTATTGCCGCTCCTGGTCTTGCATTTCCTTTTTATTAGACACACAAAGACACTAAGGCACTCAGTTTGTTTTATCCGTCTTTCTTAAGGCCCGGAGTCAAACTCAGCCACCTTTTTGTATTTTTTATTTTGTATTTTTTATTTCCTTGTTTTGTCATTCCCAGGGTTTTTCCCATACCGGTATTTCTCTCTCCACAAAATGGAGAGTTATTGAAGGCGAGGGGCAATCAGGCGGTTTTAAAGGTATTCAGTCTAAAGGAAAAGGTGCTGCCCTTGCCTTTTTCGCTGGCCACCAAAAGCGCGCTTTTATGAACCTCCATAATTTTTTTGGCAATGGCCAGTCCCAAACCGGTACCGCCGGTTTTCCCTGAACGGCTTCCTTCCACCCGGTAAAAACGATCGAAGATGTATGGCAGCTTGCCGGCCTCTATGCCGGGGCCGGTATCCTTCACCCGTACCCGCAGCCCTTCGCCGTCAAAATCGGTATCGATGGTGACCGTGCTGCCGCGCGGGGAGTAACGGATGGCATTTTCCAGAAGATTGGTTAGCACGCGTTCGATCAGGGCCACATCGGCATAAACCTGGGGCAGGCTGTCCGGTATATTGATCTCGATATTCACCTCGGCCTTTTCGGCCCGCGGTTGCAGCTTCATCTTTACCTCATACACCAGGTCTTTTAATAAAAACGGTTCCATCTGCGGTACAATCTGGTTGGCGTCCAGCTTGGAAAGCTCAAACAGTTCGCTCACCAGTTTTTCCAGACTGTGGCTGCTCTCCAGAATGATGTTCAGATAGTTTTGTTTTTCCTCTTCCGACAGTTGATCCTTTTTTATCTGCAGCGTTTCAAGATAGCCCCGTATGGAGGCCAGCGGACTGCGCAGGTCGTGCGACACATTGGCGATCAACTCCCGGCGCAGGGTATCGGTCTTCTTTAGCTCCTCGATATTGGCTTCGATGGTTTCGGCCATGCGGTTAAAGGTCTGGGCCACCCGGGCAATCTCGTCTTTATGGTTGTCCTCCAGCCGGGCCCGGTAATCCCCTTTTTCAAAACGGGACAGCACGCTGCTCATGCTGCGTAAACGGCCGGTAAGCAATCCGAACAGGACAAGACCTATTATCGCTGTCAGCACGACGGTAATCACCAGGCTTTTTACAACGGTTTGATACACATAATTCTCCCGCGTGGAACTCAGGGCCTTGTCATATTGTTCGGAGCCGATAATCACATAGAGGTAACCGTCCGTATCGGGGCCGATGTGTAACGGCGCGGCCGAAAACGGTTTCTTAACGCCGGGATTCCGGGGGTCGTCGCCCACAATCAAACGCTGATCGCCCTCGGACAGGAACGCGTTGACCGGCGTTAAGGCCACATGGGTCGACTTCACCTTTTTATCCGGTTCGGCAAAAAAGGCCAGTATTTTCCCCTGATCATCCAACAGATATATTTCGATTTTGGGATTGAGGATCATGATATAATGAATGGCATGTTCCACCGCCTTAAGATCAAGACTGTCCCTCACGGAAGGTTCCAGTTCACGGGCCATATCGCGGGCCAGACGCAGGTTCAGCCTTTGATCGGCTTCATTGTAATAGGCTTTCCAGGAGTTTACGGTTAAATAACTTTGCACCGCGCCCATTATGAGCAATAAAACCAGAAATATGATTGAAATTTTTGCGTAAAATGAATTAAATATCTTTTGCACCGTTACTCTCCCGACCCTGCTTCGAAGCGGTAGCCCACGCCCCAAAGTGTTTTTATAAATTTAGGCTGCGCCGGATCCCGCTCTATTTTATTGCGCAGACGGTTAATGTGTGAACTGACCGTATGTTCATAGCCTTCATATTGCGAGCCCCAAATCAGTGAAAGCAGACGCTCCCTGCTGTAGGTGTTTCCGGGATGCGAGGCGAAAAGGGTCAGCAGTTCAAATTCCTTGGCCGTCAGTTCCACCCGCTTGCCATCCAGCAAAACCGTATGTTTATCCAGATCAATGCTCAGGCCTTCAAACTCCAGTTTTGGCCCGGCCATGCGCGCTTCATTCTTTTCATCCTCCAGCTCTATGCGCCGCAGGATGGCTTTGATCCGCGCCAGCAGTTCCCGCACGCCGAAGGGCTTGGTCAGATAATCATCCGCGCCCACCTCCAGACCCAGCACCTTGTCCAGTTCCTCCGATTTGGCCGTCAACATCAGCACCGGCGTAAAGGGATCGCTGGCTTTATAGCGGCGGCACACCTCCAAACCGTCCATATGCGGCAACATCAGGTCCAAAATGATCAGCGCGTATTCCCCGCTCAGCGCTTTTTCCAGACCGCTGACGCCATCATAGGCGCGATCAAGCGTAAAACCGGCGTCTCTAAGGTGGATCTCCACCAGGTCGGTAATTTTAGCATCATCCTCTATCATTAAAATCTTATTTTTTTTCATGGGGCAACCTGTATGTTAGTCTGTGTATAAGCGGAATAAAATACTCCCGTTTATAAAAACCGTCGCGACCGTCGTTATATTTCCTTTAAAACAAAAAAGAATCCGGTCATGACAACCGGATTCCAAAGTAAGGGTTCCTCGGGACTCAAACAAGACTACAGAACACGGGTGATCGTCACCTTAGCTACCGCGCCCTGCCAGCCGTAAAGAGCCGGATCCAGGTCGCCCACCCCGAGAATGCCGGGATGCACACGGATCGGTTCCTCGGTGGGAACGCGCACATGGGGGCTGCCACAGCAGGGGCCGGGGATATGATCAACCGACTCGGTATTTTTTTCCGAACCGGCGTCCCAGGCCTGCAGATAGATGGTTTTGGAACCGCGCAGGGGCATCAGCACCCCATCCACTCCGGCAAAGGCATCATTGGTATTAACCAGCATGGAGGCGATGGAGAGCTTAAAGAAGCCGGGGCGCGCCTTGATGCGTATGGTGGTGGAAGCGCCGGGGAAAACCACGCCGTCACCACGCTGGACATCATAGACCAGGGGATTGCTTTCCAGCGAGGCCACCAGGGGATCGCTGACCGCGTCCTCGGCAATTTGCGCTATCTCCGTGGAAGCGATCTGGCCGGCACGGAACATATGGGTATGCAGGTTATGCGTGGCCATCACCGGCGGCGACATGGGCTGGCTGGCGCCGGGACCCGTGGCCGGGGTCATATTCTCAAAGGTAATCTCATAAACAGGTGACAAATCGGCATCGATTTGAGGCGCCCGTAAATTTTGCCCCCTGAATTCATCCGGGCCGTCACCCGAAACAATGGAATTACCTTGCTGGCAAGACCAGACCAGGGCCAACGCGGCCGCTGCAATAAAAAAACGAGATAAAGACTTCATAAGTCCTCCGGTATGTTGTGAAACTGTTGACGCAGGCATTATGCGGTCGGTTTTTAACAAACAGTTCACGGAAATTCAAACATTTACCGTTTACTTTTCACAACAAATCGTTCGCCTGGCGGAAATCCTCCGCGGAAAACCAGCCTTGCGGTCGATGTCCGGCATCAGCCAATCCGTTAAAACGGATTGGGAAAAATCCACGTCCTTTCCATCCACCCGGATGAATCCGGGTGTTACTTCCTTTTGCCCATGCACTCCCCCCTCCCCGGGGG
>JALXBH010000148.1 GCA_026991535.1 Calditrichia bacterium
GGGAGCAATCACGTCTGGAGGAACTGAGCGCCCTGGAAAAGGCGGGCGCCGTTAAGGCACGCTATTCCTTTTTGAATACCTCGGTGGCGGTGCCGGTTATCGCCCTGATCATCCTTTTTTACGGAGTGGCGGGCGGTCTGTTTGCCGCCGCCTGGACCGATTCCCTGCAGGGCATTCTCATTCTGTTACTCTCCATGCTGCTGTTGCCCAGCGGCCTTAGCGAGATCGGCTGGTTCTCCGGCCTGCATGAAAAGATCCCCGACCATATGTTTGATCTTGTCTCCAACGCCACGGCCAGCGAATATACGTGGTACTACATACTGGTGCTGATTGTCATGAACCTGGTGGGGGTGGTGGCCCAGCCCCATTTTTTTGCCACCGGCGGCGGCGGCGCCAAGGATGAGATCACCGCCCGCGTGGGCATGGTCTTCGGTAATTTTCTTAAGCGCTTCACCACCATCATGTGGGGACTGACCGGCATTGTGGCCCTGGCCCTGTTTGGCGATGTGATAAAAGATGCCGACATGATCTGGGGCTATGCCACCCGTCAATTGCTGGGGCCTGGTTTTGTGGGCATAATGATCGCCTGTCTGCTGGCGGCGGCCATGTCCAGCGCCGATGCCCTGATGATCTGCGGTTCGGCCCTGTTTACGCGCAATTTTTATGAGTATATCGTACCGGGTAAATCCGAAAAACACTATGTGCTGATCGGTCGTTTGGCTTCGGTGGCGCTGATCGTCGGTGCCGTGGCCATCAGCCTCTATTTTAATAATATCTTAAGTCTGCTTAAGTACATTTGGCAGCTTCCGGTAATTTTCGGTACCGTTTTCTGGCTCAGCATCTACTGGCGTCGGCTTACCGTAAAGGCGGCCCTGACCGCCGTGGGCTACTCCTGGATCATGATCGTTTTGCTGCCCGGCATCCTGCCGGAGTTTTCCTGGGTGGCCGGGCACGCGCATAAGGAAATCCTGGCGCAGCCGAACCTGGCCATGCTTTACATGGTTGGCTTTGATCTGCCCTCCCTGTCAAAACCCATGCTGATGACCATCAATTACGGACTGCAGGTGATCGTACCTTTTCTGCTTCTGTTTGCCGTAAGCCTGGTCACCGCTCCCCCGGAAAGAAAGCGGCTCAATGAGGTGTTTGCCCGTCTGCACACCCCCGTCTGTGCCGATGAGAACGAAGACCGTAACAGGGTGCGGGCCTGTGTCAACAATCCGCAATTGCTGGAAAAGGACAAGTGGCTTCCCGGCAGTAACTGGGAGTTTATCCGTCCCGATAAAAAATCGGTGAACGGTTTTCTCATCTGTATCGCCATCGCCTTTGCCATACTCGGTTTTGCCTTTTTCATCTCCCGTTTAACATTTCCCTGATCCACCGAAAAAGAGAAGTGCCATGAAAAGAGTTCTTTTGTTCATTATCGGGATTTCCGCCGCGCTTTGGGCGCGGGAAGCGGAATATCTGCGGAACCTGCCCTTTGAGATGCCGGCCATCAAACAAACCTCCTTCCCGGAGCGGGATTTCAACATCCTCGATTTTGGCGCCACCGGTGACGGGCATACGCTCAACACCCGGGCCATTAACCGGGCCATGGAAGCGGCGGCACGCGCCGGCGGCGGAAGGGTCGTCATTCCCCGGGGGATATGGCTTACCGGCCCCATCCGTCTTAAAAGCAACATCAATTTACACCTGGAAGCAGGGGCCCTGGTTTTGTTCAGCTCCGATCTGAAGGAGTACGAAATCATTGAAACCGTTTGGGAAGGACGGCCGCAAAAACGGTTCATCTCGCCTCTTTACGGCAAAGATCTGGAAAATATCGCCATCACCGGCAAGGGGGTGTTTGACGGTTCCGGTGATAAATGGCGACCGGTTTTAAAGTGGGAAATGACCGCCGGGCAGTGGCAGGCGCTGGTGCAAAGGGGCGGCACGGTTACCCGGCAGTGGGGCACCGATGTCTGGTGGCCTTCACAGCAGGCGGCCCGGGGGGCGGAAACGGTTAAGGCCCTGGATAAAAGAGAAGCGTCTCTCGAAGAATACCGCGAGGCGGGGGAGTATCTGCGCCCGGTTCTGCTCAGCCTGGTAAACTGCCGGCGGGTATTGCTGGACGGGCCCACTTTTCAAAATTCGCCGGCCTGGAACATCCATCCCCGGGAGTGCGAGGATGTGATCATCCGTAATATTACCGTGCGCAATCCCTGGTATTCCACCAACGGCGACGGGCTGGATATCGAATCCAGCAAAAATGTGCTGGTTCATAGCAGCACCTTTGATGTGGGCGATGACGCCATCTGCCTGAAATCGGGCCGGGACGCTTATGGCCGGGCGCTGGGTAAGCCCAGTGAAAATATAGTAATCGCCAACTGCACCGTCTATAACGGCCATGGCGGCTTTGTCATCGGCAGCGAAATGTCCGGCGGCGTGCGCAATGTGCTGGTACGCGATTGCCTCTTTATCGGCACCGATCTCGGTTTGCGTTTTAAAAGCGCCCGCGGCCGCGGCGGCGTGGTGGAAAATATCTATATCCGCGATATTCTGATGAAGGATATCCATACCGACGCCATCCGTTTTAACACCTTTTACCGGGGTGTTTCCCCCAAGGAGAGCTTTGGCCGGGCGGACTATAAAAAGCAGACGCCGGCGCCCGTAACGGAAGAGACGCCCCTGTTCCGGAACATATATATGGAAAATATTGTGTGTAGCGGCGCGGGCCGGGCGGCATTCATACAGGGCCTGCCCGAACAGGCGGTGCGGGGAATAGAAATAAAAAATCTGCGTGTCAGCGCCGATCAGGGAATTACGGTGGTCAATACGGACGGACTGAAATTTATCGACTCTTCGCTGGATATCCCGCAAGGCGAAACGGTCTATATCGTTAACAGCAGGGATATCGCTTTTGTGGCCAACCATCCCCCGGCGGGCGCGCTTCGTGTCTGGCTGGCCGGGCCCAAAACAGGCGCTGTCTTATTTAAGGGATACGACCCCCGGGAAATTACAGAGTCTCTTCGTCTGGACAACGATGTGCCGAACAGGCCCCGCATCGAGCGCTGAAAGGGCTTTGACGGACAGCCACTGACTACTTTATTCCTCCATTTAATTCTTTATAATATGATTATCGGCCTCGCCCCCTTATTATCCTGCCTGTATAAAATGTTCTTATCAAGCGGGGCTGACAGATATTATGAAATCTAAAAGCTGGTTATACTACGCGCTTATAACCACCGTGCTTTGGGGGGTATGGGGCGCTTTGATTGAAATACCGGAAAAAGCGGGTTTCCCGGCAACGCTGGGTTATGCCGTTTGGGCGCTAACCCTGATACCGGTAAGTTTTGTGGCCCTGCGGATGATCGCCTGGGAGCTCGATCGTTCCCGGCGGGCCGTTTTGCTGGGCATTGGCGCCGGACTGATGGGTTCCGGGGGGCAGTTGATTTTGTTTGAAACCCTGCGCCTGGGTCCGGCCTATATCGTTTTTCCCCTGATCTCCCTCTATCCCGTGGTGACCATCATTCTTTCGGTACTCATTCTTAAGGAAAAAGCCGGGTTCCGCGCCTGGATCGGTATTGTGGTGGCCCTGATTGCCGTGGTGTTGTTCTCCTATCAGGAACCCAACGCTTCGCCGGTCAAGGGTTTCTTCTGGATGGTGCTGGCCATGATCGTCTTTTTGCTGTGGGGGATTCAGGCCTTTTTACTTAAGCTGGGCGGAGACGCTTCGGAACCGGGCAGCATCAAGCCGGAAAGCTTTACCTTTTATACCATGGTCAGTTCCGTCCTGCTGATACCGGTCGCGCTTATGATGACCGACTTCTCCGCGGATATCAACTGGGGCTTTTCCGGGGTCTATACCGCCGTGCTGGTGCAGTTGCTTAATGCCGCCGGTTTTCTCTTTTTTGCCTATACCATTCGCTATGGAAAAGCCATCGTGGTGGTGCCGCTGATGTCCCTGGCGCCGGTGGTAACCGTTCTGCTTTCCCTGGTCATCTACTCGGTCATTCCGCATCCCATTACGCTAAGCGGCATGGCTCTGGCCTTTGTGGCCATTTTTCTGCTGTCAAAAGAATAACCGTTATAACAACAATACGTCTATCTTGAGGTAAAAAATGCATAAGTACAGAATGAATCGTTTGTTTAGTTCCGCTGGCAAATGCCTGGATGTGGCCATCGATCATGGTTTTTTTAACGAAGCGGCTTTTTTAAGCGGCATCGAGGATATGCACAAGGCCATAAAAACCATCGTCGACGCCCGGCCGGATGCCATTCAGTTGACCGTGGGGCAGGCCCATATTTTGCAATCCCTTCCTGGGAAAGATAAGCCGGCGCTGGTTCTGCGCACCGATATCGCCAATTGCTACGGCACCAAACTGCCGGACTATATCTACAGCCGCATGATAGAGCGTCCCGTGGAACAGGCGCTCCGGTTTGATGCGGCCTGCGTGGTCGTTAACCTGTTACAGTTGCCGGATCAGCCGGCCCTGCACGAGCAATGCGTGGAAAATATCTGCCGTATAAAACCCGAATGCGAACGCTATGGCATGCCGCTGATGGTTGAGCCGCTGGTGATGAAGCCCAACAGTGAAAAGGGCGGCTATATGGTGGACGGCGATTTGGGCAAGATACTTCCCCTGGTGCGTCAGGCGGCCGAGTTGGGGGCCGATATCATCAAAGCCGACCCATGCGACGATGTGGAGGATTATCATAAGGTGATTGAAGTTGCCGGACGGCCCGTGTTGCCCCGTGGCGGCGGCCGCGCTCCGGAAGCGGAAATCTTACGCCGCACCCACGATCTTATCCGCCAGGGCGCGCAAGGCATCGTTTACGGACGCAATATCATCCAGCATGAAAATCCGGCGGGGATGACCCAGGCACTGATGGCCATCCTGCATGAGGACGCGGATGTCTCCTCCGCCATGGAGATACTGCGGGGCCGGGGAGGTCAGTGATGGCAGCGCAACGGGTCGTCAGGTTCGGTATCATCGGCGCGGGGCTGATGGGCCGGGAGTTTGCCGTGGCCGCCGCGCGCTGGGCCACCCTTACCGGGCTGGAATGCCGTCCGGAGATTGTAGCCGTATGCGACTTGAACAGCGAGCTGTTGTCATGGTACGGGCGCAATTTTGACTCCGTCAAACAACAAACCACGGATTACAGGGCCCTGCTTGAAAACAGGGAAGTGGAAGCCGTTTATTGTGCGGTGCCCCATAATCTGCACCGGGATATCTATTCGGACATCATCCGCGCGGGCAAGCATCTAATGGCCGAAAAACCCTTTGGCATTGACAGGGAGGCCAATGGGGACATATTAAGCGTTCTGGAGAAGAATCCCGGCGTATTCGTGCGCTGCTCCTCGGAATTTCCTTTTTTCCCCGGCGGTCTGCGCATGCAAAAACTTATTCGTGAAAATCCCTGGGGACGCATTCTGGAGGTGAATTGCGGTTTTCTTCACTCCTCGGATATGGACTATAATAAGCCCATAAACTGGAAAAGGATGGCCCGCTATAACGGCGCCTACGGCTGCATGGGCGATCTGGGCATGCATGCCCTGCATATTCCCATCCGCTCCGGCTGGCTGCCGCGCAGGTTGTATGCTTCCCTGACCAACGTGGTGGAGCGCCGGCCCGACGGCCGGGGAGGATTTACCGCCTGCGATACCTGGGATAACGCCACCCTGCTCTGTGAAACCCGCCATCCGCGCGAGGGCTATGACTTTCCGTTGACGGTAAAAACACA
>JALXBH010000149.1 GCA_026991535.1 Calditrichia bacterium
GTCCAGTACTTATCCGGGCTAACGGTATTGGGCGTAACGGTGGAAGCGTCCGGCGCGGTGGCGCTGCCGCTAAAGCCGGAACTACCGGGGTCGCTATCGCTGCGGGTAATGGTTAAAGTACCGGCGGTGGTGCTGGCCGTGGCCATCTCAACGCTGCCGCCACTGGAGCCGATAAGGTACATAAAGGTTTGTGAGGCGATAACATCCGCCGTTCCTGTAGTCGTACCTTCGGTAAATATAAAGATTTTACCCGTGGGCATATCGCTATAGCTGTTCACCGTTCTTGTTCCCGAACCGGATGAATTAAGCCATTCGGCGCGGATTTCACTGATCTGCGTTGCCGTACCCACGCCAAAATGTGCCCTAAGACTGTTCTGGGCGCCGCCGCCGGTCTGACCGGAGATTTCACGCATTTGGGTAACGGTTGTGCCTTGTTCCGGGATATTGGCGGTAAGCTTAACGCGCGAGCCCATACCATGACGGTTGGTTGTTCCCGTGCCGCGCAGCTTGATAATGGCAAAGGAATTGCCATTGTTCAGAGTATTCTCATAATAGAGCGGATTTCCCCAGCGACAGCTTATCAAATCGATATCTCCGTCATTGTCCAAATCGCCCCAGGCCACGCCGCGACCGCTATAGTTATTGCCCTGGGTATAGTCCTTAACCTTGGTAAAGGTGTAGCCGCCTGTTGCACCGGTATTTTGATAAAGCGTCGCGGGAATGTTGTTCTGACCGTTGTCATTGGTATTGGAGACAAAAAGGTCCAGATCCCCGTCATTATCATAATCGCCCCAGGCACTGCTCATGGATTCATAGGCGTCCGTTACATTGGGGCCGGCATTAGTTACGCTGTCAAAAGCCACGGTGCTTGTTGTACTGTTATTGCGGAACAGATAATTACGGTGCACGGAACCATCCACCATGTTACAGGCATAGAGGTCCATATCGCCGTCATTATCATAATCGCCCCAACTGCCTGAGATAAAACTTGTTTGCGTCGGCTGCATCTCACCGGGGGTCACTTCAAGGAAGTTGCCGCTGCCCGGATTATTTTCCCATAAAATATTGGCGGCGGCGCCCCCGCCTCCAAAATTAAAAATATCAAGATAGCCGTCATTGTCAAAGTCGGACCAGCCAAAACCCGAGCCAAAAGTACGGTATTGCGAAAGGCTTTGATCCGAGCCTTCATATACAATATAGCCCAGTTCCGCTTCGGTCTTTCGGGTATAGGTACCGTCGCCGTCGTTGGCATAAAAGCTGTTATTGCCTTTTGTTTGACCAAAAAGAGAGATGTTGCCATTGTCTACAAAAACATCGGGGTAGCCATCATTATTATAGTCGCCAAAACCCACATGCCTGCTGTCTTCATTGTCCGTGGTGATGGCGCCATAGGTGGCGCTGCCGGTGGCGTCGGTAAAACTTCCCGCGCCATCATTAATGAAAAGATAGTTATTGGGCTTGCCCGCGCCAAAGCCTGCTTCCGCGGCACCAACATACAGATCAAGGTCACCGTCATTGTCAATATCCGCCCAGGAGGCGCTGCCGGAGGCATCCACCTTATCGGTGACTCCAGCTATGGTAACAAGCGAAAATGTTCCACCAGAGTTATCATACAAGTAATTGGCAAACTGTGCCCCGGTACTATCATTACCCCGGGTAATATAAAATTCTATCCAGCCATCGTTGTCGTAGTCGCCCATCACAACGGCCTGATTGGGATTGGCATCCGAACCGGTTAAGGCCACAGGGGTGGCGAAGGGATCCTGAGCCAGCGTCCACTGAGCACCGAATAATAGGATAAATAGAAATAGTACGTACCTGTGCAATTGCATAAAAGCCCTCCGAAAAAATATTTTCATGGTAAAATGCCCCGGCAGGGAAATCCCTTTCTATGGAGCAACAGGAAGATACGGTTTTAGTGAAAATGGCAAGTGTTAATTGTCACATACCTTGGTCAAAATAAGTTTTTATTTAAAAAAAACTTATTTTTTGAACGGGGAAGCCGATAGGGGCGAATTACTCTTTAATGACAATTCACGTTATTCCAGAATTCCCGCAAGGCTTTTTCCAGAGCAGCGGGAGCCGAGGCATGCACCCAATGATTCGCTCCGGGAATATCCACAATGTGTGCCGAGGGAAAAAAGGAACGCATCAACGGCAGGTCTTCCTCTTTTATATAAGGCGATTCGGTACCGCGGGTAAAAAGAACCGGCCCGTCGTATTGTCCTCCACCCCGCAGGCCATCCAATAAAAGTTCCAGATTATCATACAGGGCCATTAAGTTAGCACGCCATTGGAAACGATTATGTTCATCGCGATAAATATTTTTTAATAAGAATTGACGTGTGGCCGGTGGAAGTCCCAGAGCCTCTTCAAGAATCCGGTCGGCCTGACCACGACCCGTCAGCCTAGACAGATCCATTCCCATCATCACTCGCAAAAAATCCCGGAACTGTGTTGTATAATATTTTTTGGGCGCTATATCCACGGAAACCAGACTTTGAATGAGTCCGCCCTGCTCCATCGCCAGCTTCATGGCTACCTTGCCGCCCATGGAATGACCGACCACGCTACAGGAAGAGCCTATGGTTCCCCCGATAAAATCCGCAACATCCCCGGCCATGACATCATAGTTCATTTCAGCACTGTGAGGGGAGCGGCCATGGTTACGCAGGTCCAATAAATAAAGATGAAAGTCCTTCTCCAGCCGGCGGGCAAAGCTCATCCAGTTATCGGACATGCCAAACAAACCATGCAGTATCACTATGGCGGGGCCGCCAGTCCCCACTTCACGATAGAACAGCTTCATTGCGCTTCAGACGTCTTTCACCATCTACGCGTTTGCGCCATGGCATTTTTTATATTTTTTACCGCTGCCGCAGTAACAGGGTTCATTGGGTTTGGGCTTTTTTTCCACCCGGATGGGCTGGCGCTTGTCGGAACGTTCCCGCGAAGCCTTTTGTATATCCGATTCCGGAGCCTGCACACCGTCAAAGCCCATATTGGTCGATGCCTCATGTACCGTTTTCATGGGTACGTGGCGGCGCTCCTCGCGGTTGGCCGGTTCCTCGGCCAGCTGGAATTTCCAAAGCCAGTTCAGTATGGTAACGTTGATGCGGTCGATCAGGGCGGTGAACATGTAGTAGGCTTCTTTTTTATATTCAATCAACGGGTCTTTTTGCCCGTAAGCCTGAAGATGTATACCCTCCTTCAGCATATCCATCTGATAGAGGTGGTCTTTCCACTCCTCATCAATGACCCGCAAAATAAAGTAGCGTTCCAATACAGCCATTTTTTCCCGACCGATCCTCTTTTCCTTTAATCCGTAAAGCTCAAGCATGGCTTCCTTAATCTTCTCCCTAAGGTCTTCGGCCGTATAGGCGGCGACATTCTCATATATCTTATCGATATTGATAAAGGCAATACGCTGTATTTCCGTTTTCAGCCCCTCAAGGTCCCACTCTTCGCTATGCCCCCTGGGGTCTACAAATTTAGCCATGGTGCTATCCAGATATTCATCCAGGATATTGACCACCTCGGCATAGGTATCTTCCTGCATCAGCGCGGCGCGGCGGCGGTCATAGATCACGGTACGTTGCTGGTTCATCACATCGTCATAATCCAACAAGCGCTTACGGATGGAGAAGTTGCGGGCCTCCACCTTGCGCTGGGCCCGTTCGATGGCTTTGGTCATCATTTTATGGGTGATAACCTCGCCCTCTTCCGCGCCGAGTCTTTCCATAATACCCGCCACGCGCTCCGTAGCGAACAGACGCATCAGGTCATCTTCCAGACTAAGGTAAAAAATACTGCTGCCGGGGTCTCCCTGACGACCGCTGCGCCCGCGCAACTGACGATCGATACGGCGGGACTCATGCCGCTCCGTACCGATAACATGCAAACCTCCCGGAATGCCCTGTTCGGGATCGCCTGCTTCCAGCACACCCTGTCCCAGCTTGATATCCGTACCGCGGCCCGCCATGTTGGTGGCAATGGTAACCGCGCCGCGTTCACCGGCCTGGGAAACGATCTCGGCCTCGCGTTTGTGCTGCTTGGCGTTTAACACATTGTGCTTGATGCCACGCCGCTTTAACATGCGGCTTAAGGTTTCGGAAACTTCCACGGTAACCGTACCCACCAATACGGGACGCCCCAGCTTGTTCATCAACTCGATTTCATCGATGATGGCATTATACTTTTCCCGCTTGGTGCGATACAGACGGTCGTCCATATCCACACGGGCAATCGGTTTGTTGGTGGGGATCACCAACACATCCAGCTTGTAGATTTCCCAAAATTCCGCCGCTTCCGTTTCCGCCGTACCGGTCATGCCGGCCAGTTTATCATACATACGGAAAAAGTTCTGCAGGGTAATGGTGGCCAGCGTTTGGGTTTCTCGCTCAATCTTTACGTTCTCCTTGGCCTCAATAGCCTGATGCAAGCCGTCACTGTAACGGCGACCGGAAAGAATACGCCCGGTAAATTCATCAACGATTTGTACCTTACCGTCCTGTACCACATATTCCTGATCTTTTTCATACAGGGTATAGGCGCGCAACAACTGGGAAATGTTTTGTACTTTTTCACTGCGTTCGTTCAACAATTGATGCAGTTCGTCTTTTCGGGCCAGTTTCTGTTCCTCGCTCAGGTTTTCATCCTGCTCTATTTTGGCGATCTCCTCGCCCAGATCCGGTATCAGAAACATCTCGGGGTCCGAGGGATTCATCTCCATGCGGCCCTTTTCGGTCAAATCTATGGTATGGCTTTTTTCATCGACTATAAAATAGAGTTCGCCAAAATAGTGTTCATCGGATGCCTTGCTTTGCCCTTTGTCGCGCAGATAGTCATTTTCCATGCCCTGCACCATGCGCTTAATGGAAGGATCGTGGTAAAGCTTTAGCAAACGCTTGTTCTTCGGGGCGCCTTTTTCGGCCATAAGCAATTTATTGGCTCCCTCGCGCTCCTTGCCGGCCTTGATCAAATCCTCACCTTCCTTTACCAGGCGGTTTACCAGACGGTTCTGGGCGGCCACAAGGCGCTCCACCAGGGGTTTCATCTCCCCATAGCGATGTGTGGAAACAGAAACCGGGCCGCTGATGATCAACGGCGTCCGGGCTTCGTCAATAAGCACGCTGTCCACCTCATCCACAATGGAATAGTGATGCCCGCGCACCTGAACAATATTGTCCACGGATCCGGCCATATTATCGCGCAGATAGTCAAAACCGAATTCATTATTCGTTCCATAGGTCACATCACAATTATAAGCCTCCCGGCGTTGCTCGGGCGTCATGTCATTCAGAATAACGCCCACCGTCAAACCGAGATACTCCAACACATGCCCCATCCATTCGGAGTCACGCTGAGCCAGATAATCGTTTACCGTAACCAGATGCGCCCCCTTGCCTTCCAGAGCGTTCAGATACAGCGGCAGGGTTGCCACAAGTGTCTTTCCCTCACCGGTGGCCATTTCGGCAATCTTGCCCTGATGCAAAACAATTCCGCCCACCAACTGCACATCGAAAGGAATCATGTCCCAAACCATGTCGCGTCCGGCCACATTCCAGCTCACTCCCTTAAGACGGCGACAGGCATCCTTTACCACGGCAAAGGCCTCCGGCAGGATATCATCCGTTGTTTCGCCTTCCTGCAGGCGTTGACGGAACTCATCGGTTTTGGCCTTAAGCTGTTCCTCGCTCAGGCTTTGAAACTCCTCATAATAGGCATTAATCTCATCGACAATGAGCGAAAGTCTTTTTACCTCACGGTCGTTTTTGGAACCGAATACTTTTTTAAAAACCGATTGAATCATTCTAAACCTCTTTATTGTCCATACAGAATGCGGTCCGCCAAATAAGCGGGCAAACCGGCATTTTTAATTTTTTCCGACGTCATATGTGTATCGTACTCTAAGCGAATGTATTCCAGTGTATTGCTTTCGGTATCCAAAACCACAAAGCAACTCCGCGGATCGCCATCACGCGGTTGTCCGACACTGCCCACGTTAACGATGTAAGACTCTCCGCGTTCCAGTATTATTTTTTTATCCGTAAAATAGGCGGAAGGGCTGTAGATAATCGGAACATGGGAATGGCCTATAAAACATATATTTTGCCTAAAGGCTTTAAATTGCTTCAATGCCGCCTGATGCGTCAGTACATATTCCCAATTGCTGGGATTCCTGGGCGAAGCATGGGTCAGCAGCAAATGTTCATATTCCGCGGTAAAGGGCAGCTTTTTTAAAAAATTGATATTATCCCTGCTCAGTTGATCCCGTGTCCAGGAAATTGCCCTTTTGGCATTGGCATTAAAAAACTCCGTATTGGCCAGGCCCACGGCGGCATAATCATGATTACCCATAATCACATGCCGGCAATGTTTTGCTATCAGGTTTACGCATTCATTGGGATCCGGGCCATAACCCACGGAATCACCCAGGCAAAAAATCGTTTCAATGGCCTGCTGCCCGGTATAGTCTAATACAGCCTGCAGGGCTTCCAGGTTGGCATGCACATCGGAAATTATAGCTATTTGCATAGAAAGTCAGATCAAATCGGAGATGAGACCCCGTCCCGATTTTTTTATTTTTTTGTCTTTGATCAGGGATTTAATAAGCGCGTCCAAAATACCGTTCACAAATTTTCCACTGCGATCGGTACTGTATTTTTTACTGATCTCAATCATTTCATTTAATGTAACTTCCGGCGGAATATCTTCAAAAAAAAGTATTTCGGCCAGCCCCATGCGTAAAATGATGCGGTCCAACAGGGCTATGCGCCCCAACTCCCAATGTTTTAACTTGGAGGCGATCAGTTTTTCCAACTCTTCCTTGTTTTTCTGGCATACCAGAACAAGTTCACGGGGAAAAGGGTCCGCGCAGTTTTTCTCTTCCTGCTTTAACGCATCAATCTGTTCATCAATATCAACGGGATTGAATTCCTGTGCGTATAAAAGTTTTAGAGCGCACTCTCTTCTTATTCTTTGTTTCATTAGCTGTATTCGTAAAATCCTTTACCGCTTTTCCGGCCCAGATAGCCTGCCGCCACCATTTTTTTAAGAAGAGGACAGGGGCGATATTTAGGATCGCCCAATCCTTCATACAACACATTCATAATACTAAGGCAAACATCCAGCCCGATAAAATCGGCCAAAGTCAGGGGGCCCATGGGGTGGTTCATGCCAAGTTTCATCACGGTATCTATGGCCTGTTCATCGGCCACGCCCTCCATCAGGCAGAAAACAGCCTCATTGATCATGGGCATAAGAATACGGTTGGCTATAAAACCGGGATAATCATTTACTTCCACCGGTGTCTTGTTCAACGCCAGAGAAAGTTCCTCCACCGTTTTATAGGTTTCATCGGAAGTGGCCAGTCCGCGAATCACCTCAACAAGTTTCATTACCGGAACCGGATTCATAAAGTGCATGCCGATCACCTTATCCGGACGACCGGTAACCGCCGCGATTTCGGTTATGGAAATAGAAGAGGTATTGCTGGCCAGAATAGTTCCCGGTTGGCACAGTTGATCCAGTTTCTTAAAAATAGATTCCTTTATTTCCCTGTTCTCGGTCGCCGCTTCCACAACCAGCGTGGCCTCGTTTAACACCGCGTAATCGGTGGATACCGAAATACGGGCCAGGGTTTCCGTCGCCTGCGTCTCCGTTATCGCCTGTTTTTTTACCTGACGGGCCAGGTTCTTTTCTATGGTTTTTAAGGCTTTGTGCAGCAACTCATCCTTGATATCCACCAGATGAACCGAAAAACCGCTTTGCGCAAAAACATGGGCAATGCCATTTCCCATCGTCCCGCACCCGATAACGCCTATTGTTTGACTCATTTTAACCCTCTCTCCACAATTAAGGTTGAAGCTTCTCCACCGCCAATACAAATGGAGGCCAGTCCGTATTTTGCCTTCCGTTGCTTCATGGCATGCAACAAGGTAACCAATATCCTGGCGCCGCTGGCCCCTATGGGGTGCCCGATGGCCACGGAGCCGCCATTGACATTAACTTTTTCAACAGGTATGTCCAAAAGGCGGTTATTGATCAGGGTGACCACGGCAAAAGCCTCGTTTATCTCAAACAGATCGATATCTTCTACTTTAAGGGCCGCCTTTTGCAAAGCCTTACGAATCGAATCGCTGGGCGCTGTTGTAAATTCTTCCGGCAACCGCGCGGCCGAGGCCTGGCTTACAATGGAGGCCAGCGGTTCCAGGTTCAGCTCCCGGGCTTTCTCTTCAGACATCAGCAAAAGGGCCGCCGCGCCGTCATTAATGGAAGAGGCGTTTGCCGCCGTAACCGTACCCTCCTTGCCAAAAGCAGGTTTTAGTTGAGGAATTTTTTCAAATTTTACCCGGCCCGGCTCTTCATCCTCCGCAACAAGCCGCGTCTGTCCTTTTTTAAGGGGAACCTCGACCGGGGCGATCTCCTCCTTAAACAGCCCTTTCTCCATGGATGCCAGGGCCCGCCTGTAACTAAGCATGGTAAACTCATCCTGAGCCTCGCGCGGTACATTGCAATTTTCCGCGCACAAATCCGCTGCATTGCCCATATGAAAATCATTATACGGGTCCCACAGCCCATCCTTTATCATGCCATCCACCAAGGTAACATTGCCCATTTTATGTCCCTGACGGTATCCCGGCAGGTAAAAAGGGGCCTGGCTCATATTTTCCATGCCCCCGGCCACAACAACTTCGGCGTCACCCACCATGATGGCCTGGGCGGCAAGCATTACCGCCTTAAGTCCGGAGCCGCACACTTTGTTAACCGTCAGGCATTGAACGCCTTTATCCAATCCCGCACCCAATGCCGCCTGACGCGCCGGAGCCTGTCCCTCGTTAGCGGGCAGGACATTTCCCATAATCACTTCATCAACCAACAAGGGGTCTATGCCCGCCTTCCGCACAGCATCCTTAATGACGGCGCTGCCCAGGCGCGTGGCCGGCACATCCTTAAATTGGCCTAAAAACGACCCCACCGCCGTACGCGCGGCGCTTACAATGACAACTTTTTTTATTTCAGCCATATCATACTTCCTTAAAGAGATAAGCTTTAAATTTACCGATATTCTCTTCCTATATCAAATGTAGCTCTATTTATCTTCGGCTGTGTCATAAGAGTCGTAGGCGTCTATAATTTTTTTTACCAGGGGATGACGCACTACATCTTCCCGGTCCAGGCGTACAACACGTATCTGTTCAATGGATTTAAGCACTTTTATTCCGGAGATGAGACCCGACTCCTTACCATGTTCCAGGTCGATCTGGGTTACGTCACCCGTTATCATGGCCTTGGTATTGGCGCCAAGACGGGTAAGGAACATTTTCATTTGCGTAAAGGTGGTATTCTGTGCCTCATCCAGAATGACAAAGGCATTGTTCAGGGT
This sequence comes from Calditrichia bacterium, assembly GCA_026991535.1. Classification (GTDB taxonomy): domain Bacteria; phylum Calditrichota; class Calditrichia; order Calditrichales; family J004; genus J004. Next base: position 9,389 of record JALXBH010000149.1, read on the forward strand.
ACGGCCGCGCATGTACGCCAGAGGAACGATTTCGATACTTTCATCCTCGAACATACTTTTCAACTGGCTTTTGGGAATCATGTCATCCAGGGCATCATACAGCGGTTTCAGATAAGGGTCTATCTTTTCCTTAAAGTCACCGGGCAGATATCCCAGACTTTCACCGGCCTCAACGGCGGGACGGGTCAGGATTATTTTTTTTATACGACCGCTGTTGTAAAAATGTACGGCCAGGGCCACGGCAACATAGGTTTTTCCGGTTCCGGCGGGACCGACAACAAAAACCAGATCATGCCCGGCTACGGCCGAAACAATCTGCCTTTGCCCTTCCGATTTTGGCCGGATGGCTTTTTTTGCCGTGGTAATTACCTCTTCAGGTATGGTATCGTCGCCCACGGGCGTATTTATATTCACCTGAACATTATGGCGATGGACCTGCATCAAGGTGTAAACATCATTTTCGGTCAGGCGCTTTTTCCGGCGCAGCAAGCCTGCCAATTCATCACAAACCATATAAGCCTGTTCCACATCATTCCCGGAACCAATTATTTTAATTTGCGAACCCCTCGGCATGACACGACATCCCGTGGAACGGGCGATTAGATTTATATATGATTCATTAGGGCCATAAAGAAGCACGGGCGAGATGTCATTACTGATTGTATAAATTTTTTCTTTTAGATTTTCCATAGCTCTATAAATAAAAAAAGCTTCCGGCCAAATAACCGGAAGCTTTTCCTGATACTTTTATTTCCTACCGTTCTATTTTAAGAACCTGGTAAGGATAAATTACATTAGGATCGGAGATCGTGGTTTTATTCGACTCAAACAGCTTTTGCCATTTAAAGGAACTTCCGTACACATTTGAATAACCGGCGATCATGGAAAGGTTTTCACCTTTTTGAACCAGATACTCGTTAGGTCCGACAACACGCGGAATGGTCAACACCTGATCGGGGAAGATCAAATCCGGGTTTTTAATTTGATCGGAGTTGGAAGTGTAAATACGCATCCAGGCATAGGCATCGCCATAAATATCTTCCTTGGCCGCGATCTTCCACAGATAATCTCCACGGGTAACGGTATAGGAAGGGGGCACGGCGGTTTTTCCTTTTTCACGCGCCTGGTTAATCAGGCTTTCGATTTGATTTAAAGCCTTCTCGTTGGCGGTAAGAGTAGAAAGATCATTTTTTCTGAACTCGGCCACCTTGGCGGCAAAATCATCCAATTCATTCATGCGGCTGTAAATATCTTCCGGGGACATGCCGAGAAAGCTGTTCACATCGCTTTTCAATTTGGCGATATCGGAAGCATAAGCCTCATTGCCGGCCTTATCAGAGCTGGCGGCCGCATATATTTCATCCCAGGTTTGATCTATTTCCTGATTAAGAGACTCGAGCTCGGCTGTAAGAGCCGCAATCCGCGCATCCTCATCGCTGATACCCTGCTCAGCCGTGGCCAGGCGCTCCTGCCATTTTTGCAATTCGGCATTGTATTGTTCCTGGGTCATCTCATCATAGTTATAAGAATAGTTCTGTGCGTATACTGACATAAAGGAAACCAGTAACACAGCAATCGTTAATTTCATTAATTTCATTTTAAATCTCCTTTGAATAACTGTGGTTACTCGTTTTCGGCACTTTTACGTGCTTCCACTGCTTTAGTTACCTTTTCCTTTTCCGCCTTTGCCTTTTGCAATTCGGCTTTCTTGGCATCTACCTGACGCTGCAGGTCATCAGCTTCAGCTTTCTTGTCCTGATATGTTTTTTCCGCTTCCAAAGCGGCGGAACGGGTTTCTTCAAGTGTACGAATCTCTTCTTCGTCCGCATGCCATCCGCAACTTGAAACACTCAATCCCACCATAAGCACCAAGCCTATGCCCAGGATTCTTAAAGAGTTGGACAACTTTTTCATCAATAGCCTCCTAAATAAAAAAATGAATTCGTTGGAATAGGCAAAACCTACTAAAATCACCCGATTTTGTCAAGAATATTACGTCCTGAGCTTTATGTGCAATTCCTTTAATTGATCTTCGTCAACTTCCGAGGGTGCATTATCCATCAAAGAGAGCCCGGAACTGGTTTTGGGGAAGGCTATCACATCGCGGATAGACTCGTTCCCGGTCAGCAGCATCACCAGGCGATCCAAGCCAAAGGCGATGCCTCCATGTGGCGGCGCACCATATTTTAAAGCGTCAAGTAAAAATCCAAACTTGGCCCGGGCTTCCTCCTCTCCGATGTTCAGCATATTAAATATGCGCTGTTGTATATTATTGCTATGAATACGGATACTGCCGCCGGCGATCTCATTACCATTCCAAACCAGATCATAGGCGCGGGCCAACGCTTTTTGCGGCTCTTTGTCAAAATCATCCATCTGCTCCCGCTTGGGACTGGTGAAGGGGTGATGGCGCGCCACATAGCGCTTTTCTTCCTCATTATATTCCAAAAGCGGAAAATCGACGACCCAAAACACTTCATGCTTATCCTCATCAATAAGCTTAAGCTCCTGACCAAGCTTGAGACGAACCGCGCCCAAAGCGTTATAGGTGGTGTCGTATTGATCCGCCACAAAAAACAGCGTATCATTTTCACGCAGGTCATATTTATCAATCAACGCCTGCTGCTCGGTTTCGGAAAGGAACTTTGCCACCCCTGTTTGCAGACGTCCATCGGTAACTTTACAATAGGCCATGCCCCTGGCGCCGTATTTTTTGGCGTGTTCCACCAGATGATCAATCTGCTTACGGGTTATGGCATGTTTGGCCGGTAGAACCAGCATGGCCACCCGCCCGTTTCGGTTCAGCACATCCTTAAAGGCGTTAAAAGTGGTTTCTCTAAAAACGTCCGAAACCGTCTTTATGCTCAGATCAAACCTTAAATCAGGCTTATCCGAGCCGTACGTTTCCACGGCCTGGGCATAGGTAAGCTTTTTAAAAGGTGTTTGGAGATCAATGCCTAAAATTTCGTGAAAAAGATGCGCGGTCAGTCCCGAGGCAACACGCATCACATCATCCTCATCCACAAAGGACATTTCTATATCTATCTGTGTAAATTCAGGCTGTCTGTCTTTCCTCAAGTCCTCATCGCGGAAACATTTTACGATTTGAAAGTATTTATCAAAACCGGCCACCATCAACAGCTGCTTATAGGTTTGCGGTGACTGAGGCAGGGCGTAGAATTTACCGGCGAAATTACGGCTGGGCACCAAAAAGTCCCTTGCCCCTTCCGGGGTGGATTTCATCAAAACCGGTGTTTCAATTTCCGTAAAACCCACCTCTTCCATATATCGGCGTACAATAGATGTTACCTGTCCCCGTATACGCAGGTCATTATGCAGCTTATTTCGCCTTAAGTCCAGATAGCGGTATTTAAGACGTATCTCATCATTAACCGACACATTATCATCCATCTCAAAGGGCGGTGTTTCCGAACGGTTCAGTATTTCCAGTTCGGACACAAATACTTCGATATCTCCGGTAGATAGCTCCTCATTGTGGCTGTCAGCCGGTCTTTCAAAAACCGTTCCGCTTACTTTAATAACAAACTCACTGCGCAGGGTTTTGGCAAGTTCATAATACGTGCTGTCAAATTCAGGATTAAAAACAATTTGTGTTAATCCATATTGATCGCGTAAGTCTATAAAGATAACACCGCCATGATCGCGCCGGCGGGCCACCCATCCGGACAGAACAACCTTCTTTTCAAGATGGGATTTATTGAGTTCACCACATGTGTGTGATCGGTACATTTTCAGGCTCCAGGTCGTTTTAAAGCGCGCAATATAAAGAAATATGAAGGTACGCTCAAATATAAAAAAAAAGGCCGCCTGGCAGGCGGCCTTCAATGTCATTCAGAATTTTTAACTGCTAAATATCCATTTGTAACCGGCTGTCACATCGCCATCCTTTTTATCGATGGCATTAAAGCGCCAGCTTTTAATCCGCTTGGTAATACAATTTTCAACATTTCTGTTTTTCAGGGTCGACTTAACTATGCGTACCCGCGTTACCCGGCCATTCGGGGCAATGGTAAAACGGACAGATACACTACCCTTTAAATTGGGATTTAGCTTGGTTTCCCTTTTATAACAATTTTCAATACCGCTGGTATGCCTGGCCACAACCTGGCCGATGGCATCCTGGGAACGGTTACTGGATTTGGAACCTTTGCCGGATACGCGTCCGCCCACCCCTTTAATGGCGAAGCCGGCATCACGTTTAATATTAACTCCGGAACCGGTACCCACACCGCCACTGCTAATCAGATCATCAATGCCGGCCCGCCCCTGACGACCGCCGCTGCCTTTACGTTCTCCCAAAACGGAGCGCGTATTACTCGAAGAGGCCGACTGTAAGCCGTCTACATTACCGATAACCTTATCCAGATCACCCAGACTGCCGGAGCCGCTTTCGCCAAGAACATCATATACGGCATCGCCGCTGCCACCGCCGCCGCCGGCGGAAAGTTCACCAAGAACACCGGCGCCGGAAACCTGTTGTTGAACGCGGGAACGTTGGGCCTGCCTTCTGGCGGCTGCCCTGCGGGCCTGTTCACGCCGCTGTTGCGCGGACTGCCCTACGGCTTCCTCGCGTTTACCAACATCCTGTTTGGCGCGTTGATCTTCCTGTTTTACCTCTTCCTGAACCTGTTCATCAACGCCAAGGGCATCTTCCTGAACTTGTTCTTCCTGAACCACGGGTTCTTCAAATTCGGTTGCGTAAAACTTTTGGATATATTTCTCTTTTAAGGCCGATTGTAATTCCTCATGGGAATACTCAATGTTGGCCAGAATCGTGATGACAGTAAAGACTACCAAGAGAGATGAGAAAAGAATGAGAAAAAATCTTTTATCAATTCCATCCAAAAAGTTTTTCTCAAATTCTTTCGGGAAGCTTACAATCCGGTAACCACCGCCTGATCTTGCCGCCCCCTGGGCTTGTAATTTTTTCTGATAAATTTCCATGAAATAGCCTATGTTTGGATTAACCTTTTTTTACTGTCAATAAGCGCATTTTATAATATTCCGACTTACTGCATGTATACATGACTTTATACAGAATATCAAAGTGCATATCTTCGTCACCCTGAATAATCACCGTATGTGTAAACTCCTTACCCACATCTATTTCCAGTTGTTTCTCTCCCTGAGCAATTTCAGTAAGATTGTTAAAGAGCGGTTTGATAAGAACGCTTTCGGGATCAATATCCTTTAGGGACATCAAAGGTTTATTATTTACCAAGATATCATTTTTTGTCACGGAAACCTGTAGTTCCTTTTTGGGTTTTTCACCAATTACCGACTCAGGCAAAGTCAAATCCGCGGACTGGGTAACCAGCGCCCCTTCCGTGGAGAAAGATTTTAAGAGGAACAAAAGAATGATGGTCATCATGTCCATCATGGAGTTCATATTCAGTTGTCCTTCTTCCTTCTCCATGTGTCGTTTTGATTTGGACGGTTGAAAGGCCATAAATTTCTCCAGCTTTCCTTATTGTAAAACACTGCCAAAGTTGATTTGCGGGAAAAGCGCCAGCTCATTCCCATTATCATCCTGGTAGGTCTGTACATTATCGATTAAATCAACTATATGTTGATACGCAACATCATTGGATGCGGTTATCACCGCCCTATCCTGATCCTTATAGCCTTTTCCGGCTATTTGCTTTTTCAGCTCTATCAATTTGGTTCTCAGGGTTGCAAAATCATAACTTCCGTCGGGAAGATTAGGCACCGTTGGCCCTTCTCCCTTGTCGGAGCTCAAAACCACGCTGGCATTGGCAATGGTTATACCATCTTTTGTCATGGCCAGCTTTAAGCCTATTTTCTTTGATTCTTCTTTTTGATCCTGATTCTCATCGACGGAACTTGCCCCGACGGATTTTGAGGGTGGTGCATTGATTTCAATCGCACCCAGCTTAACCCATTGGGCGCCTTGCAAAAGTAACGGAATCAATACAACCATCAGGTTCATTACCGGACGAATATCAAGATCCATTTCCAGATCGTCGGTATTTCTCCGTGCCGAAGGTTTATATGCCATGGAAATCTTCCCTTAGATATTAACGGTTGCCTGTGATAAGATTAATGAGTTTTACCAGATGCTCGTCAAGTTCATCAATAATTTTACTTGTACGGCTGCTGATAACGGTATAAACCACCAGGGTCGGAATAGCGACCATCAAGCCGAAAATCGTTGTGTTCATGGCTGTGGAAATACCATTGGCCAACAACTTGGATTTTTCCGATTCGGGTATACCTTCTGCTGCCACGGAAGCAAAAGAAAGAATCAGACCGTAAATCGTTCCCATCAAACCGGTAAGCGTGGCAACGTTTGCCAGCATGGAAAGATAGTTCGTACGTTCCTTCAGCTTGGGAATAACTTCCAGTGTTCCCTCGTCCACCGCATTCTGAATAGCACGGAAGTCCAGGGTCTCACTCTCATTGGCACGCTTTAAACCGCGCAGAACAACAAAGGGCAAAGCTTTTTGTTTACCTTTTTCGCAAAGCTCTATGGCCCGCTCAATATTTCCACCGGCAACCAGCTTGCGTATTTCCGCCATAAATTTATCCGCATTCACATTCGAGCGTACCATAATATAATAAATACGCTCTATGGCAATCGCGGCGGCAATGGCGCCAAAAAGGGCGATAAAATACATGTAAAAAGATCCAGGCTCACTCCACGAAAAAGCTTTACCGAATTGGTTTAAGAATACCATGAATATTTCCTCCTACAAAGACTAATATTTGTTGTTAGCGTTGTCTGTTTAAGATTTTTTTCAGATCGATTCGCTTCGGACTCTCGCCATAGGCATAATCGAATTTTATTTGTTGGCCTTTATCAAGAATTTCATTTATAAATGATTTTTCCAGATTGACGTTTTGGAATTCAGGCTGGATGCGTTTGCCGATGATCTGTACCTGTGGTTTTTCTATTTCCACCTTTATGATGGATTCACCCACTTCGATCACATCACCTTCCGGCGCGGTATTGTCCTGAGACTGGGCATACAGGGAGCCCACACCGGCCAACAATATAAACATAAGGATAAAACGCATATCTATTTTCCTGGTAAAATTCTGTTTTTCTTTAAAATATTCAGCCGGGTTAACTTATCCGGTGGGAGAACTATCTTTTCAACCACTTTTTTATTGTCGTTTGCGTTAAGGAATTCTGAAGGAATTACTTCAAAATATGCAAAAAACTTTAAGCCTGCTCCCGTCTGATCCAAATCTTTGACATCAATAGCCAACACATTACGTCCGTTTACTATAAAACGGTCAAAGGTATAATAGTCCAGAGAATCCAGAGACATGAAATCATTATTCTCATCATCCAGCAGGTACTCTCCGTTCAGATATAGCCTTAGATCCTCATCGGCGGTTACATACATGCGACCGTCCACAACCTTGCCGTCGATATTAAAAGAGGTTCGGAAAAAGACCAGAGTGTCCCCCGCGACATTCACGGAGCTTTCCGCGATTGCACTACCCATACTATCGACTCCGGCGCTAACAGTAGAATCCGAAAGGGCCAGACTGTCATTCTCAACCCTCGTGGTGCTATCCGCCAACCCGGACACCGTATCGGGCATGGCCGGTGCTATTGTCCCGGTGGACATATCCACGGCGATCCATATCGCATCGGGGTTGACACCCAAACTGTCAAACTGGTTGAATCCTGAAGGCACAATACGCACATTTTGCCATCCGCTGTCATCAAAAGAGCTCTGTACCCATTCAGAACCAAAATCCGTTGTGGAATATTTCCAATTGGCGTCAGAAATTATTTCCACTCGTTCCTTATCTATACTCTCGGAGTATTGCGCGGGATCTATTTCTAGCAGCTTTAACATCAAACGATTGGCCCAGGCTCCCTTCAGGTCAAAATCGCTTTTATATTCAAATGCCTTTTCCAATAAAGCCAGGCTGTTTTCATCGAGGGAGAAGAAAAAGGATTCCGTGGCGGTCATGCCGTCTTCATAATTATAATTCTTTGTGGAATCGAAAATTGCCTGATAACGGATAGATACATTATTGGCCGAATCCGCCAGCGTTTTCATCCGGGCATTGGTCTCAAGGGCAAATTTCAGCAGCTTATCCTGTGTCGTGCGCACAAGATCGTTCCTCACATCATTCTCCTGAGCCAGTTTTAAAGTATTTGCCAGGGCATCCAGAGCGTTATTGGCCAGTTGTATACTTACATCCACCATTTGCAGAGCATTATTTTCCACGCCGTAATAATCCAGACCATCCTGATTTTTAGCACCGAACTCCTGAGCTATCAACTTTTGATAGTCCGCAAAGTTCTTTTCAAACTCATCCAACGCGGCATCGGTCAGCTTGGCATATTCATCGGCCAGAATATTTGAGGTAAGTAGAATCTGTCGTTTAGATTCTTCCACATATTTGTTGGAAAGATTCAACTGACCTGCTTCTTCCACATTGCGCAAATGGGCTTTTATCGTCTGTTGTACGGAAGGCGCGATAACTTTGGTTATGATATTGGACTGGTATAATATGGAGCTGAAAGCATCGGTTGTCGGCGGTTTCAGATCACGAATTTCATCAATATTATCCGACGTGAGCGAAGCTTCGGCATATAAAAGCTCGGAAATCTTGTCATGAGCTTTTTGATACCATTTCAATGCCAGTTCTCTGGTGGAATCCTGCTCTACTTCCCTGCGGATATCGGCGGAATCAACCAGAACGGTTGTCGTGGTATCCGTATTGAACATATCCACGTTCAATTTTTCGGCAATGGTCGGGATCTTATCCACAACATCCTTGTAGCGGTCAACGGCAGTTTCAAAAAGAGCGGCCGCCTGCTCGTTGATCGTCTTCTTTTTAACAAAACGCTTGGTCGGGTCCAAATTGGGGTCTATTTCCTGCTCCGCATAGGTACGGGCAAATTCTTCGAGTGACCGGGCCATATTATAGGTAGCCTCAAAACTACGCGGTGAACCGAAAGCCAGTACCTTGGTATAGGCGGCATTCAATTCCTTTAACAGCGTTTTCATCCGCTCCTGCTGGGCCTTAATATTCGATTCCGGCAGAGTCAGACGGATGGAGGCATACTCATCATGAAGGATATCGGCCAGCTTGTTAACCGCTTCTCCGGCAATAAAGGGGTTATAATCCTTGCCGGCGCGTTTAAATTCTTCGCTTTTGGCAATGGCTTTGTTGTACTCAACCTTGGCCGCTTCTTTTTGCCCGTTTTCAAGAAAATAATTACCGCGCTCATAAAAGGCCGT
>JALXBH010000150.1 GCA_026991535.1 Calditrichia bacterium
CGGTTTGAGTTTAATATGAAGGCCCTGGTATACAACATCAGGTGTTTTATAAGCCATAAAACAGCCCTGGCCTGGGGATAGGTACGCCCAAAAAGCACCAAAATGGTGTTTAACGGGCCGATTAAACAGGTAAATCGCCATGTCATAGAACATATTTTCAAAAAAAAGCCGTTTTTAAGGATAATGACAGGATATAACTGAATTCTTCAGATGTCTCAAGAATATAAAATACCGGGCCCGGCGGCAGCGGTGGCGCTGTAGCACGCCCCGCCCGGCCCTGATGCCTACCGGGAAATGTAAGAACTGACAGCCTTTAAGGCCGCCATATCCTTCTTTTAACAATCCGATCTATCTGATGATGCCTTTAAAAACCCTTATATACCAATGCTTCACAGCATTCTATGGTCATATGACACTATTTTAGCAGCAACATGCGCCGGGTACGGTTATGCTCTCCGGCACTGAGGCGGTAAAGATAGATGCCGCTGGCCAGCTCCCTTCCTGAAAAACGTACCGTATGGCGTCCTGCTGTCTGTATTTCGTTAACCAAAGTACGAACTCTTCGACCCAGTATGTCGAAAACTTCCAGTTTTACCCTGCTTTTGTGGGGCAGGTTGTAAGTGATTCTGGTAGCGGGATTGAAAGGGTTCGGATAGTTCGCTCCCAGAAAAAAACTTTCCACCGTCTTTGGATCGTTTTCCAAATTTAAGACCGTCGTGTTGATGGTATATTCATCAAAAGCGGAAAACGGCTTGTTCGTAGTTAATATATAGTCATCGCCCCCGCCGGGAAGGATGGTCTGCGCGGAGGCCGGTTCGGTAAAACGCACCTGCCAGACGATATGGTCGGGGGAGGTACCGTTCCGCAGAATATATATGTATTCGGATATATCCCATTGACCGTTTTGCGTGGCGGAGAGTTCTGAAATGGCAAAATCCATTGGTTGATCGTGACAGATATCCAGAATGGTGAAGGGGCTAGTAATGTTGTTGACCGACGTGTCGGCGACCTCATCGCTGAAACGGAACAGGTAATCATGCAGATCCTCGGCATAGCCCTTCTCACGTTGAACGGTGGCCACAAGATTGGTGGTTGATTCCGGCAGCCAGCTGCTACGGGATTCCTCAAAACCGAAATCCACATTGCTGAAAGTCAGACTGAGACCATCAAAAATTCGGCCGTATTGCGGTGTGAGAGGCAGCGGATCGTTTTCAAACAACAATGTTCCCGTGGCTGAATCCCGAACGCTGTAAAAAGTAGTACCGTCTTCCTGGCGTTCAAATGTTACACGGTAGATGGTGGAGCGCAGTTGGCTCCGGTTCGGGATTCCCGCCTGTACCTCTCCGTCGGCGGCACCCCGTACATGCCGGATCAGGTTGTCGGCTATCATTTCCTGACTGTTTTCGATGAAAACGGTTCGTTCCTCGCTTACCGATGACCGGCCATCGGATACGGTCAGGGTCAGTTTATAGTTGTCGTTGGGATAGTCTGTGGAGGAAAGAAGATAACTGTTTTGTGCGGGCGTAAGGGTATCGCTAATGATTCCGGATTCGATGATAATATGTCGCGAAAGCA
>JALXBH010000151.1 GCA_026991535.1 Calditrichia bacterium
GAGTAGGGGAGGGCAATGGCGTTAACCCCCGGATTCATCCGGGTGGGTGGAGGGGCGTGAAAGTCCCCCAATCCGTTTCAACGGATTGGCCTATACGGCGCGGGAACGGAAGATTTCCGGGCGCCACGCTTCTCCCCTTGACAGGCCTCGGGGTGTAACTTCTGCAGGCTGCGCCCTGAGACTTCAGCGCGAGTGCTCGAGCCCCACTCCCGGCCCCTCCCCGGAGCTCGGGGAGGTGAGGGATGTGGAAGAGAGATGAAAGGCCCCATCCTCCCGTATTTTCCCATCCAAACGTATTAAATTCCTGTTTATAAAATTTAACTTGTCCGTCTGTACACCCTTTGGCGGCGCCCGTTCGGGCCAATTCCCTATTTATTGTCAAAAACTTTAAATATGCTTGCTTTCCGGCCGAAAAACTGTTATGATTGGTGGAGTAAAATCCCTTAAAAATGTGTAAAATGGTTTAAAATTCATTAAATTGGACTTATGGCGCGTTACAACTTTACCGGAGAATATAGCTGCTCGCTGGACAGCAAGCGGCGTTTCAATCTGCCCTCGGCCATCCGCAAGCTGATAGGTCCCGAGGCGGAAAGCACGTTGGTGTTTGCTCCCGGTATCGAGGAAATTAATATCTATGTTTATCCGCTGGATGAGTGGAATAAGCTGGTGGCACGTCTGGCCAAAATACCGATGAACAACCGTAAAGCCCAAAAATTTATTCGCCGTTTTGTGGGTGGCGCATACCAGGTGGCCATGGATGGTCAGGGTCGTTTGATGCCGCCCCGGCGTTTATATGAAAAGGTCGGTATCGATACCGACATGCTGATTCTGGGAACCATCAATAAACTGGAAGTATGGAACCCGGAAACGTATCAGGCCTATCTGGACGAAGACGCCCAGAGTTTGGCCGAACTGGTGGAAGAGATCAACTTTACTGATCTGAACACGGATGTATCGATCTAAAGAAGAGACCTACCATCTCCCTGTTCTTTGGCAGGAAATATGCGAAACGCTGATCACCCGTCCCGATGGGGTTTATTACGATGGTACCCTGGGGGGCGGCGGACACGCCGAGGCCTTGCTGAAAAAACTGGCCCCGGAGGCGCGGTATATCGGCGTCGATCGCGACGAGGAGGCACTGGCCGCCGCGCGCGAACGTCTGAAGGCTTATACAAATTTTGAGGCCCACAAGGCCACATTTGAACAGGTGGGCGAGGTACTGGAACGCGCCGGAGTGGAATTGCTCGACGGCGTTCTGTTAGACCTGGGGGTCTCTTCCCATCAAATCGATGTGGACGCCCGCGGCTTTACCTTCAGGGAAAACGCGCCTTTGGATATGAGGATGGATCAGGGCAGCGGCGCCACGGCGGCCGATCTGTTGAATACACTGACGGAAAAGGAACTGGCCGACATCTTTTATCGCTACGGGGAAGAGCGTCGCTCGCGATGCATTGCCCGCGGGGTGGTGGCCTTCCGGGCCGGGCGGCCGTTGCGTAGCAGCTCCGATCTGTTGTCGCTGATCGACCGTTGCGTAAATGCCCGTTTTCGCACCAAAAGTTACGCGCGCATATTTCAGGCCCTGCGCATAGCGGTGAATGACGAACTGAATATATTAGAAAAAGCACTGAACAGTTTGACGGAGGTTTTAAAACCCGGCGCCCGGATGGCGGTTATTACATACCACTCACTGGAAGATCGAATAGTCAAGCACTTTTTCCAGACCATGGAAAACCCTTGCACCTGTCCCCCCGAATTCCCGGTATGTATGTGCGGCAAACAGCCTGTTCTTAAACGTATGCGTCCCTATTTTCGCCAGCCCGCTTCATCCGAAATCGAAGCCAATGTTCGTGCCCGCAGCGCTAAGCTGCGTCTGGCTGAAAAATTATAAGATAGGAGAATCCTTATGCCTGCTTTAGCAAGGGAAAACAAGATAACACGTTTGATTATAGGCGCGGGTGTGTTTGGCCTGATCATTACGGCGTTTGCGCTTTATGTACATCAGTCCACGCAAATTGAACTGATTATGCAGGAAACACATATGTTATATGAGCAGCGCCGGGTTCTCATCAGCGAAACGGAAACCCTGCAGGCACAGGTCAGCCGTCTTTCCAACGTGGATCGGATCAGCGCCATTGCCGGCAAGGAGTTCGGGCTTGTTTTTGATGACGGCGCCCGGCCTCTGGTAAAGCTTAACAACAGCCGTCCTTATGAAACCTTGCGGGATGAGTGGACCCAGGCGCGTGTCCGTGATGAAAAACTAAAACCGGATGCAGAGCAATGACGCAGTCTAAATCACCTTTTCATGGCGGCCGTCTTGCCCTGGTTGTCCTGTTTCTTATCGGCTTCTGGCTTGTTTTGCAACTCACCCTGTTTCGCTTTCAGGTTTTGGATCACGATCGCTTCAGTCAATATGCTTATAAGCAGTATTACAAAAAAATCACCCTAAAGGCCCGGCGGGGCACCATTTATGACCGCGACGGCGATAAAATGGCCACCAACGTCATGTATTACGATTTTGCCGCCGACCCGCTGATGGTGGAAAACCGCTCCGCCCTGGCCCGGCAACTGGCCTCGCGACTCAGGCGCGAACAGTCATACTACAAACGGCGCCTGGGCATGAAAAACCATTTTGTCTATCTCGACCGGCGGGTGCCTCTGGAGAAGGCCAATCCATTGCTTACCATTTCCGATAAAGGCTTTATCAAGATAAAGTCTTTTGGTCGTTATTACCCCTACGGCTCTTACGCGGCGCAGTTGTTGGGTTTTACCGACCCGGATAACCGGGGTCTGGCCGGCCTGGAGTTGCAATACAAAAAGGAATTGACGGGACATGACGGTCAGGCGTTGTTACAGTACAATGCCCGGCGTTTTGTCTCCTATAATATCGATGAGCCGCTGGTTAAGCCCCGGCCGGGAAACGATCTGGTGTTGACCATCGATAAGGATATTCAGACCGTTGTTGAAAATGCCCTGCGGGATGGCCTGAAGCGTACCCGGGCCAAATCCGGCATGGCCATAGTTTTGGACCCCAACACCGGCCAGGTGTTGGCCATGGCCAACGCGCCGGGTTTTGATCCGAATAAACCGGGCGGTTCACCGGAGGCCAACAAGCGCAACCGGGCCGTGACCGACGCTTTTGAACCCGGCTCTACCATGAAAATGTTTACCGCCGCCGCCTTATTGCAGGAACGCCTGCATAAGCCGGAAGATATTGTGTTTTGCGAAAATGGAAGGTACAAACTTTACGATCATACGATCCGCGATACCAAAAAGCACGGCTGGCTCAGTTTTCGCAAGGTGATCGAAAAATCATCCAATATCGGCATGATAAAGTTGACCGACAATCTGCCGTCCAATACGCTTTTCCGCTACCTGCGCAGTTTTGGCTTTGGGCAAAAGCCCGGCGCGGGCCTGACGGGCGAGGCCGCCGGTTCCTTAAAACAACCCGCCACCTGGTCCGGTCTTTCAAAGGCGTCCATATCCATAGGGCAGGAGGTCTCCGTGACGGCTCTGCAGGTTACGGCCGCCTTTGCCGCATTGGTGAACGGCGGATATCTTTACCGTCCTTATGTGGTGGCCGGCATACGGGACTCCCGGGGCGCGTGGGTAGAAAAAACCGATGTGCGCGAAGTGCGCCAGGTCATCTCCGCCGAGGTCAGCGAACGCCTTAAGGATTTTATGCGCGGCGTGGTAAAACAGGGCACCGGTCAAAAAGCCGCCCTGAAAAATGTGGTGGCGGGAGGAAAAACGGGTACGGCGCAAAAGTTTAACCGCTCGACCGGGCGTTATGAACCCGGTAAGTATGTGGCCTCGTTTATCGGCTTTGCGCCCTATGAGGCGCCGCGCTATGTCTGCGCCGTTTTTTACGACGAGCCCCGCACCCACTACTATGGCGGGGACGCGGCCGGTCCTGTTTTTGCCCGTATCCTCAATCAGATTTTACATTTTGATGTAAAGACCATTGATCACAAGGTCCGGCCTGAGAGCAGGTCGTATCAGATCGCCCAAAAAACGCGCAGTCTGCCCGATATGAACGGCTGGGAATTACAGACGGTTCTTTCCCTGCTGGATGAAAGGGACTATGATGTGGAAGTGCTTGGAGACGGCGCGCTGGTTAAAACGGTTTCCCTGAAGGAAGATGAGGCCCGGGTGGAGGCCGCGGAGGACGAAACCTCCATGGAGCGCCTGCCGGATTTGCGGGGGCTGACCCTGCGCCAGGCCCTCGGTCGTCTGGATTTGAGCCGGGTAAAGATACGTTTGCAGGGCAGCGGCCGGGTGTACAAGCAATCCCTGAGCCCGGGAACCCGGGTTTCCAAACCGTTAAGCCTGAAACTGTTTTTAAAATAGACACGCCTGAAAGCTAAAGAGGCCTGAAAGTTACAATGACGACACGAGCATTAAAAGAGATTCTGTCGGGAGTGGTTCCCCTCCCCGAGGGGCTGGGGGAGAAGCAGATACGCGGTTTGCAATACGACTCCCGCAAAGTGCAAACGGGCGAGTTGTTCTTTGCCATTGAAGGATTTGAAAGCGACGGTCACACCTTTTTGCCGCAGGCCCGGCAAAAGGGTGCCGCGGCCGCCGTGGTTCAGCGAAAGACGGCCGGACTGGATTTGCCGCAGATTGTGGTTCCCGACAGTCGCGAGGCCATGGCCCTGGCCGCCCGGGCCTGGCACCGGGAGGAACTGGACAAACTGCAATTGATAGCGGTAACCGGCACCAACGGTAAAACCAGCGTCAGCTTTCTTCTTCGGGGTCTGCTGGAGGCACACGGTATTTCCTGCGGGCTTTCGGGCACCATCGCCTATTGGGTGGGCGATAAAAAAATCGATGCCTGGAACACCACGCCCGAGGCCATAGACCTGTACGCCATGCTGGCCGAGATGTACCGCCGTGGCAACCGCGCCGTGGTGTTGGAGGTTTCCTCCCATGCCATGGCCCTTAAACGTGTGGCCGGTTTAAAGTTTGACCTGGCGCTGTTTACCAATCTCAGCCGCGATCATCTGGATTTTCATCCCGATATGGAGGATTATTTTCATCATAAGCAGGCCCTGTTTAAGCAGTTAAAGCCGGATGGCCGGGCCGTGATCAACCGTGATGACCGTTGGGGCGAAAAACTGTGGAACGGTTTCAGTAAAGAGAAATGGGGGTTTGGTCGCCGGGAGGATGCCGATGTACGGCTGGTACGCGCCGAACTCAGTGCCCGGGGCATCGATATGCGTATCGCGGTGCGGGGAGATGAATTTGATGTCCATTCCATGCTGGTGGGTGGTTTTAATGTGGAAAATGTAAACGCCGCCCTGGCCGCCGGTGTGGCCCTCGGCATTCCGGTCGGGACGCTGCAAAGGGCCATGGCCCGGCAAAAAGCCATTCCCGGCAGGCTGGAGAGTTATCCCCTGAAATCCGGGGCCACCGCGCTGATCGATTATGCCCATACTCCGGACGCCCTGGAAAAAGCCTTGCAGGCAGCGCGGGAAATTACCCGTAACCGCTTGTGGGTGGTTTTTGGCTGTGGCGGTGACCGTGACCGTGGTAAACGGCCCCTGATGGCCCGGGTCGCGGAACGGCAGGCCGACCATACCGTGGTGACCGATGATAACCCGCGCACGGAAGACCCGCGGCAGATCATTGATGACATCATGGCCGGTTTAGAGCGGGCGGAAGCGGTAACGGTGATCAACGACCGCA
>JALXBH010000152.1 GCA_026991535.1 Calditrichia bacterium
TATTTAAAGAATCGGCGCTTTGCCATTTTTTCAGCAAATCCATATCCAGCGCTATATTGCTCTCGGCGGAATCGGCCACCATCATGCTAACCGTTTTTAAATAGGTTCCCGGCGGCGCTTCGTGCCAAGCGGCTTTTTCATTAATAATGGTTGTGGCGTCCCACACTTCGTTAACCTCGTAAATATCCACCAGCACCTCTTGGGGGTCGCTTCCAAAGTGGCTTTCGGTTATAAAGTTCATCTTTATCTCATTAAGGGTCAGCGTATCATCGGGCAGGGTTAAATACCGAACCACAAATCCTGACGTAAAACCGGCCATATTGGCCAGAGTCAGGCTGCCGGCGTTATTGGTGTTAACCGTATCCGCGACAACCACGGAATCCAGCACCGCATAGAGGGTATCTGTTTTAAACTGTCCGTAGCGGTTTGCGTTGTAGTCGGGATTGGCCACAAAATCCGGATCATTACTGCTACAGGCAACTATTGTCAGCAACAGGGCTGCGGATAATATTTTTTTCATTTTTTCCTTTAACTCGAATGAGGTTTGCATATTTCTTTTGCCGCTTCCAGTAAGTTTTCGGCCACCATATCCGGCAGCTGCTTCCATTGTTCTTTTTGATGTGTATATTCACCGCGGCCATAGCCGCTTAAAACCATAACCGTTTTTAAGCCCATCTTACGTCCAAATTCCATATCCTTATAGCGGTCGCCAATCATCAGGGATCGGCTCAGGTCGATATTCAGTTCATCGCGCGCTCTTTCCAACATACCGGTTTTCGGTTTTCTGCAGTTGCACTCCCGGTCATATTTTTTTACCGGCGCACCCGGAAGATGAGGACAATAATAAATTTTATCTATTTCCGCCCCGGCCACCCGGGCCTCATCCATCAGTTTTTTATGCACGGCCCGTAAAACCTCTTCGGAAAAATAGCCCCGCGCCAAGCCGGCCTGGTTGGTTATAACAATAATTTTATAACCACATTCCTTTAATAACTTGATGGCTTCAAAGGTAAATGGAAAGACCTTAAAACGGGAAATGTGGTTAATGTACCCCATTTCCTCATTTATGGTTCCGTCGCGGTCCAGAAAGATGGCTTTTTGCATAATTAAAAAAGGCCATCATTTCGATGGCCGAAATTTACTCTCCCGTTACCCGTTTATAAATATCGAGATAACGCTGCGCTGAAATATCCCAAGAAAAATCCTCCGCCATTATCTGTTTTTGAACGGCGCGCAGCTTATCTTTATCATTGTACAAGTCAATGGCCCGGCGTGTTGCCTCCACCAGCGAGGCCGCGTCCAGCTTTTCCATAACAAAGCCGGTTCCGTCTTCTATGGTGGGGTCATAGTCTTCCACCGTGTCCAGTAAACCGCCGATGGGTGACACCACGGGCAGGGTGCCGTAACGCAGGCTGAAAATCTGGTTAAGGCCACAGGGTTCATAGGTGCTGGGCATAAGGTAAATATCCGCCCCCGCTTCAATCAGGTGAGCGATTTTATCATCGTAGGTTACGTTAATGCTCAACTGACCGGCGTAGGTCTTCTGGGCCTCCATCAGCGTATTGGCAATCTCCGGGTCGCCTTCTCCCATAATGCACAGCTGAACATCCAGCTTCATTATTTCGGGCAGGGCTTCTATCAGGATATGCAGCCCCTTTTGTTTTGTCAGTTTGGAAATCATGCCCAACAGCGGACGGCCTTCCCTGTATTCCAGCCCCAGGCGCATGAGCAGTGCTTTCTTGTTTTCCTCCTTGCCCTCTATTTCCTCAAAAGAGTACTTGGTCGGCAAGGCCTTGTCTTTTTCCGGCGTCCAAACGGTATAATCCACACCGTTCAGGATTCCTTCAAAGAACTCACCTTTTTCCTCCAGCAGCTTGCCAAAACCATAACCGATTTCATCGCGTTCGATGATCTCATCCGCATAGTTTTCCGAAACCGTGGTTATAAAATCTGAAAAATAGATAGCAGCCTTTGTCAGGTTCAACTGGCCATCCTTCCCGAACATGCCATCTTCCTTTACTTCGTTCTCATCAAAGTCTATCTGTTTGGCTACCGACTTATCAAAGGCGCCCTGGTTTGTCAGGTTGTGCAGGGTATATACAGTTTTAATGCCCTTAAAAAACTCTTCTCCCTGATACAGTGTTTTCAGGTAAACCGGAACATAGGCGGTTTGCCAGTCATTGCAATGGATCAGGTCCGGTTGCCAGGAAAGGGTTTTTAACGTTTCCATGGCCGCCTTGGCAAAAAAGGCATAACGGATCGCATTGTCTTCGTAGGGTTCGTTGGTATGCGGATCATGATAGATACCGGGCTTGTTAAAAAAATCCGCCACTTCGATAAAATATATCTGAACCTTGCTTTCGGGAAGAAATGCCGATTTAACGTTGGCCAGTTCCGTCCGTCCGTTGATGGTTACGGGAATATTTCTCAAACGGATGACCTCACGCAAAACATATTTCCGTTCGTTGATAAATTTATACTTGGGCATCATAATACGGATTTCCTGATTGAGATCCTTTAATGATTTCGGCAGGGCGCCCGTCACATCACCCAGTCCGCCGGCACGGGCAAAAGGTGTCACTTCTGAAGCCAGGTATAAAATCTTCATATTCTTCTATTTACCTCATTAAATGTTTTTTTAAGACCGCAAAACTTTCTTGCGGAGCCATGGGCATGATATGTAAACCCGTGGCCAGTTCAAGTCCGGCAAATTGTGCTAACCGGGGTATAATGGCAATATGCCAGTGAAAGTTCCAGTTTTTATGATAAAGGCCGTTTTGCAACACAATATTGTAATGAACACCGGGCTTTGCCCTTGTTAAGGCACCGATGGCTTTCCGCAGAACCCCGGCCAGATGTTCGAGGCCCCGCTCATCCGTTTTTTCAAAATGAGAAACATGAACGGCGGGGATGATCTGCATCTCAAAGGGCAAACGACCCGCCGGGTTCACTATCAGTTTATAATGCTTATCTTCGAGCAAGGCGTTTTCAGCATGGCTCTTTTCACAAAGCGGGCAACCGCTTTCCCTGTCCGTGGCGAAACGTACCCGGCGATAGGCCTTCGCCAGAGTCTCCGGTAAAAAGTTCAGACGGACAATTTGTGAATGCGCATGGCTTATTGTCGCCCCGGCAAGGTGCCCTTCATTTTTAAACCAGGTAATATAATGGCACCCACGGCCTTCCCGGGAAATCGTTTCCATCCTTTGGCGAACAAAACGGAGCAAGGCAAAAAAATGATCTTCGGCATAGCCTTCCGGCCGTTGTTCGTGGTCCGGGGTTTCAACAACCACTTCCTGATAGCCCAGGGGCTTTTTTCCCGTTGATGGAAAAACAGGATATTTGTTTTCAAAGGATCGAATTTGCCATTTATCCGTTTCCGGAAACCGGGCCCGGGTATCCGGCGTCAGCGTTTCGTGCCCGGGGCAAAAGGGACATTTCACGGATTGCCGTACCCTGGGACGCTTATCGCGCTCCGGTGACAGGACAAGCTGATATCCGGGAAACTTTTCCTTTAATAGCTCTACCATGCAAACTCTGCGGTTAAGCGGGTAAAGTTACCTAATTTACAATTTTTAATCAAGTTGCTTCGCCCCGGTGGACATAGACAGCTTTTGAATAAAGCTTTCGCTTTCACGGAGAACGACATCCTTGTCATTATCAAGGGTAAGAATATGGAAAGAGTTTTTTAATTCCAGAAAACGCTTGTTCCTGGAAGATATTTTATCATATACCTGCCGGCTTCCCTTAAAATCTATGGTATTGTCATGTTTGGAATGGGCGATTAAAACGGGAATATGAACA
Source organism: Calditrichia bacterium (assembly GCA_026991535.1). Taxonomy (GTDB): domain Bacteria; phylum Calditrichota; class Calditrichia; order Calditrichales; family J004; genus J004. Next base: position 3,802 of record JALXBH010000152.1, read on the forward strand.
TCCTGAAGATCATCCCAGACATGTTTTATCATTTTACGAAGCTCGTTTAAGGCCCTTAAGGGAATGACATCATAGCTTATTTCTTCATTCCGGCCCTTTAGGTTTTGTATATCCGGGCCATCCTTTTTTTTCCAGCTCCCCTTAAGCGGAGATACAAAAGGAGTAAGCGAAGTGAGCCGGCTTTTAAAAACCATGGCCGGCGCCAGTAAAACAATACCCTCCACAAGATAGTGGGCGGCCAGGTGCAGAGCCAGTGTACCTCCCATGGACTGCCCAATGATAAATATCCGCTTGCAATGCGCACGCATCTCAAACAGATTTGTTTTTACGGTATTATACCAGCCTTTCCACACACACTGGTTCAATTGCCGCGCGTTCGTGCCGTGTCCGTCCAGCAAAGGTACGCGCACGGTATAACCCTGCTCTTTAAAATATCTGAAAAACTCCACATACTGCGCGGGCGTTCCCGTAAAACCATGTAACATAAGTATGCCCGTTTCCGACCCCTTATGTTCCATGGGCCCCGCCCCGGGTAAGATTTCAACTGTAGCTTTCATACAACTCTCTTATTCCATCCGGGTAGCCGATCACGGTCAGCGTATCCCCCTCCATCAGTTCCACGTCCCCCTTGGGTACCACAATATCGTTACGCCGGTGAATAATGGCAATCAGACACCCTTCCGGCAACTCTATCTCTTTTATTTTTTTTCCTACAAACCGGCCGGCTTTCTTTTTACGGCTAAGCTTAAGCCGGATATAACGATCATCCCGTAAAAGCAGCTCTTTTATATCCTGTTCATTGGCTGCTTTTTTCCAGCCGTCCATAAAATACGGATTATCCACATGGCTGGCTATTTGCGCCAATATGCGTAAATGCTGACCAGGATTATCTTCCGGGCTGATTAAGAAGAAGAAGGCGTGTATTTTATAAGTATGGGTGGACGTGGCGGACATATCCGGATCCAGGTTGACCACAACGCCTTTTTTCGAACGGACAATAACCAGTTCGGAGTGTGTAATGTCCGGCAGGCGCAGATGCGGCAGGGCCGCTCCTCTGGAAACAGGTGTGGCTCCGATAAGTGTGCCGTCCATAAACTGCCGGGCTAGTTGATCACGACCCTGATCCAAAACACGGGCCAATCTTTTGGCAGCGATATCCACCACCTCATTAAAACTCATTTCTTCCGCAACATCCACAACATCGGCGCTGGCTATAACCGCGTCAAACGGATCCGTATCCCGCAACCCTTTTTCCTTAAGTATGCCGCGCAGTTCCGTATCCAGCCCTTCAAACCGGTTCTCCCCCAAACGGGCAAAAAGGTGGTAAATGGCCCCGTCCCGCACAACCCTGCCCCGGGCATAATAGAGATACCAAACGATACCCACCACAAAAAATACAATGGTAAACAGCGCGGATAGCCAGCCCATTTCTATGATAAGCCACACTGGCGCCACGATGCCAAAAATCTGCATCCAGGGATACCACGGCGACTTAAATCCGGGATCGTATGACTCTATTCTGCTTTCACGCATCACAATAACCGCCAGGGAGTTTAAGGCAAACAAGGTCAATTGAAAGGCGCCGGCCAATTTGGCGATGCGTGTGGGGTCCAGTGCCGTAAGTATAAAAACAACAACCCCTACCGTTGCAATAATTGCATACACCGGAGTTTGGGTCTTTGTCAGCTTTCTAAAGAAAGATGGCAATAAATGATCGCGGCTCATGGCCAGCGGATAGCGGGAAGCACTCATAATGCCGGCATTGGCCACGGAAAGAAAGGCAAATACTGCCGCGCCCGTCATTAACAGGCTGCCCCATTCTCCCATAAAAAGTTTTGCCGCCGTGGCCACGGGCGTCAGGTTGTTACGGAACACTCCGGCCGGAATGACGGCAATCATAACCAGATTGCCCAGAACATAAACGAGCAATGCCGTTCCCAGGGCTAAAAACATGGCCCTGGGAATATTTTTTTCCGGTTTTTTAACCTCTTCCGAAATGGACGCCACCTTGGACAGCCCCACATAGCTGACATAAACCAGACCCGCCGTACTAAAAACGGACTCCCACTCGGTTCCCACAAAGGATATGTTAGAAACATCCACCTGAACGATACCGCTGCCGGTGAACCACAACAGAAGAAGCAGAAGAAGAAAAACAAAGACATTCTGTATGCCGCTTGTCTTTTTCGCTCCGGACAAATTTAACAGCCCAAAAAGGATGGCAAAGCCTATGGACAAAGGAAGGATGGGAATATTCGGGAAAAAGATACCAAGATAGGCCCCTATGCCGACCAGGGCAAAAGAGGTTTTAAGCATCAGAACAATCCAGGTACCCAGACCACCAATGGAGCCCATCATAGGCCCCATGCTGCGATCCAGAAAAAAATAGACCCCTCCCGCGCGGGGCATGGCTGTGGAAAGCTCCGTTTTACTGAAGATAGACGGTATAACGGGGATGGCCGCGATCAGATAACTTAGAATCATCGCCGGTCCGGCCTTATCAAAAGCTATCCCGGGGAGTAAAAAGAAACCGGATGCTATGGTGGAACCGGTGGCAATGGCGTATATGCTAAACAGGTTCAGTTCTTTTTTAAGAGTAACTATTTTTGCCAAAAGTAACCTTTCGCGCTATTCAGATTGAAAATCCAAAATGGCCTTCTTTAACAACCCTTTATTTTTCTCGATGTACTTTTTGGCTATATCGGCTGTTTGTCCTGTTTTGGCCATAAAAATAGCCGTTTTTACATGTCCACCGGCTTTATCTAAGTACCGCGCCGCTTCATCATAATCCACGCCGGTGGCCGACATGATAATTTTCTTTGAGCGTTCCACAAGTTTAACATTGTTCAACTGCAGATCGATCATCATATTTTCATATACCTTACCCAACTGAATCATGGAGGCGGTGGTAAGCATATTCAAAACCATCTTCTGGGCAGAACCCGCCTTTAGGCGGGTGGAACCCATAACCACTTCCGGGCCGGGTACCGGACAAATAGCCACATCCACTTCAAACTGCAACTGTTCCCTGGGGTTACATACAACCGCCAGTGTTTTGGCGCCGCGCTTTTTGGCTTCTTCAATGGCGCCAAGGACATACGGCGTTCGTTTGCTGGCCGCAATGCCACATAAAACATCTTTTTCGTTAAGCTTTATCGAGGCCACATCCCTGGCCCCGTTTTCAGGGAAATCCTCAAAACCCTCAACTGCCTGATAAAGGGCCTCTATACCACCGGCAATCAACCCGACAACCATGCCATTCGGCACACCAAAAGTCGGGGGACATTCCGCCGCATCCAAAACCCCCAACCTGCCGGATGTTCCGGCCCCGGCATAGACAAGTCTTCCGCCATTTTTAAAAGCATGGGCAATAATTTTCACCGCTTTCGCGATATAGGGTATTTCCTTTTCAACCGCCGGAGCCACCTTCTGATCTTCCCGGTTCATCAAAACCAACATATCTTCCACAGGTAAAATGTCAATATCGGTTGTCTCCGGGTTTCTACTTTCCGTTACCAGTAAGGCCAATTCATCAAATACCGTCTTCATCGTTTTTCCCTATTATTAAATACTTTCTATACGCCAGATAATCTCCCAGGGCCCGCCACTCCTTCCCGGGCTCTACGACACGTAAAGCATAACCGGAAAGGCCTGCCATCTCCTGTTCATAATCCCGACCCTTTATAACATGCAACTGCCCTCCTTCCCTTAATAAAGGAAACGCATAACGCATCAACAGGGGAAGCGCGGCCAGGGCCCGGGCTGTAACAACATCAAAACTTTTAAAAAACCGGGACTCTACCCGCTCAATCCGTTCATTTACCACAGTATAGGAAAGAGAGAGCTCTTCTTTAACTTTTTTTAAAAACAAACTCTTCTTTCTAACACTCTCCAATAAAACGATGTCATTTTCAGGAAAGATAATCGACAGAATAACACCGGGCAGTCCCCCGCCCGTACCCATATCCACCAACCGTGCCTGCGACGGAAAGACCATCAAAAGGTTTTTCACATAAAAAAAACACTCCAAAAAATGCCTTCGCACCAAATTGTCCCTATCCGCGGCTGAAACCAGACTCATTCTACCCGAATAGGTATACAACATCGAGGCAAAACCTTCCAGCTGCAAAAACTGTTTTTCAGAAAGCTCTACACCCTGGTTTCCAAGGAAATTTTTAAGACTATTTAGTGAGAGCTGTTCCACGTGAAACGCCCGTCTTTTTAAACTTGTCTATATAAATCATTAATACGGAAATATCGGAAGGCGTCACTCCGCTTATTCGCGATGCCTGACCCAAACTTCTCGGCTTTAAAACAGAGAGCTTCTCCCGGGCCTCGGCAGATAAAGCCCCTATTTTTTCATACTCCAGCTCCGGCGGAATAATAAGAGCTTCCGTTTTTAAAAACTTCTCCATAAGCGCCGCCTGCCGCTCCAGATAGCCGGCATATTTTACACCAAACTCGACATCCAGAATGGCACTATCCATATAGGTTTCCGTTTTTATCAGAGACAACAGTTCCTTTAATGATACTTCGGGACGTTTTAACAGTTTTTCTACCGTATGGTTTTGTTTTACCGGGGTTGATACGCCATTATATAAACGGTTAAACTCTTCCATAGATACTTTTCGACCAAGAACATCCTTCTTTAATTTTTCAATTTGTTCCCGACGGCAGGTCATTTTTTCATAGGCCTTTTCATCAACCGTGCCCAGGGAGCGCGCCTCATCCATCAACCTCAAGTCGGCATTATCCTGGCGCAACAACAAGCGGAACTCCGCCCTTGAGGTAAACATTCTATATGGTTCCTCGTGAATCTTGTTTATAAGGTCATCTATCAGAACACCGATATAGGCCTGTGACCGTTTTAAGACAAACGGCTCCCTGCCGGCCAGCTTAAGCGCGGCATTTATACCGGCCATCAAACCCTGAGCGGCCGCTTCTTCATAACCCGAAGTGCCGTTTATTTGTCCCGCAAAGTAAAGATTGGTCACCGGCTTTGTTTCAAGGGTAGCCTTCAGTTGATCCGGAGGAAAGAAATCATATTCCACGGCATACCCCAGGCGTACTATCTTACACTTTTCCAAACCCCTGACCGTACGAATGGCCTTTTCCTGGATTTCGGCGGGAAGACTGGTGGAAAAACCATTTACATACACTTCCCTGTTATGATACCCTTCCGGCTCAAGAAAAAGCTGGTGACGGTTTTTATCGGCAAAGCGGTCTATTTTATCCTCAATGGAAGGACAATATCTTGGACCCACACCTTTTATGCGACCGGTAAACATTGGCGAGGCATCAAACCCCTGGCGCAGGATATCATGGGTTCGTTCATTGGTATAACTGATAAAACAACTGATTTGTCTTCTGTCTATTTTATCCGTTGAAAAGGAAAAAGGCTTGGGAATTTCATCCGGCTTTTGTTCTTCCATTGCAGAATAATCGATAAAATCACGATGAATTCTTGGTGGAGTTCCCGTTTTTAGTCTCCCCGTCCTGAATCCCAAAGCAGATAAAGTTTCACTCAATCCTTTGGCAGGCAGGTCGCCGGCCCGGCCCGCGGCCAATTGATTTAACCCGACATGAATGATGCCGTTTAAAAACGTGCCCGCTGTTAAAATTACAGCCCTTGAAAAAATACGCGTTCCGCAAGAAAGCACTACTCCCTCAACCCTGCCGGAGCTTACTACAATATCATTAACCCGCCCTTCAATAAGTTCAAGGTTTTTCCGCCCACTTAAATAACTCTGCGCCACACGGGCATAATAGGGTCGGTCCGCCTGAGCCCTTGGTGATTGAACCGCAGGCCCCTTGGAAGTATTGAGCATTTTAAAATGAATACCGCTGTCATCGATAATCCTGCCCATCAATCCACCGAGGGCGTCCACTTCTCTGACTAGCTGTCCTTTGGCCAGTCCGCCTATGGCAGGATTGCAGGACATCAGACCAATTTTTTCCCTGTCCAGGGAAATAAGAGCCGTGGACATACCCATTCTGGCTGCAATGCTGGCAGCTTCTATTCCGGCATGGCCACCACCTATAACTAAAACATCGTACTTTTTCATGGTTTCACGTGGAACACGTTTATTTACCTATACAAAATTTAGAGAAGATATTGTTCAATATCTCATCGGTGGTTACGGCGCCGGTAAAGGCGCCAAGTGTATCAATAAGAGAACGGAAGTCTATCGACAAAAACTCCGGTCCCGTTTTCGCTTTTGTTGATTTAAGGGCGTGTTCCGTCTGCTCCCTTGCCTTTTTTAAAAGATTATAATGCCGGATATTGGTAACGATATTTGTATGTTGATCGCTTAATGTATTTATCTTCCGGGCAATTTCTTTCTTTAATATATCAATGTTTGTTTTCCTTGTTGCGGATATCTTTACCATTGGAGTATCGGGGAAGTAGTCCTGTATCCGGCTTATGGTTTCTTTGTGTAATTTTATATCTGTCTTATTCACCACTGTAATAAGGTCTGGGTTAAAGTTTTTTACCAAATTAATAATAGTTATATCCTCTTCATCCAGGGGGCGGGAACCATCGAAGATAAAAAGTACAAGATCGCTTTCGCCAACGAGTCCTTTGGCACGTGAAACACCCTCTTTTTCGATTGACTCTGCCTTATCCCGAATGCCCGCGGAATCGATCAGACGCACAAAGGTGTCATCTATTATAATATCTTCGTGAATATGATCCCTGGTGGTTCCGGGGGTGGAAGATACAATAACTCTTTCCCTGTTTATAAAGGTATTCATAATGCTGGACTTACCCACATTTGGTTTTCCGAGAAGCAAAACCTGAACAAGGTCTGAAACCGACTTGCTTGATTCATAGGAGTCTATCAGCTTTTCTACTTCATCCAACACCTTTTGTAATTGAAGAACTATTTTATCGTAGGGGATAATTTCAATATCTTCTTCGGAAAAATCTATTTCCAGTTCAACCAGGGAAGCCAGGTTTATAAGTTCTTTTTTTAGTTCGTTTATTTTAACGGACAGAGAGCCGTGTAGTTGCTTTAAGGAATTTTTTACCGCCCGCCTGCTTCTGGAAGCAATAATGTCGGCAACAGCTTCCGCCTGTATTAAATCTATTTTTGAATTTAAAAAAGCCCTTTTGGAAAATTCTCCCGGCTCGGCCAGCCGGCAACCTCTATCCAAAAACAGACTTATTATTTCTTCGGTTATAAAAAAATTACCATGACAACTGATTTCAATAACATCTTCACCGGTATAGGAATGGGGCGTCCTAAAAACATAGACGATAACATCATCTATGGTTTCATTCTTTTTATTGAGTTGTCCGTAATAAAACCGTCCCCCTTCCGAAGAAATAATCTCTCGTGAAAAAAAATCATTCACCAGTTCAATGACTCCATTACCGGAAAGGCGTATCAAATTGACACTACCCCCCTGAGTCGCGCTTATGGGCGCAATAATGATATCACTGTTATCCATTATCAAAACTTATTTTTTCTTTTTTCCCGATGGCTTTTTCACCGACGGTTTTACTTCCTCATCCTCCACATGGATATATTTTTGTTGAACAATCGTCAACAGGTTGAACAGGGTATAATAAAGATTCAGTCCCGATGGAAATCTGTTAAACAGAACAAGCATAAACAGGGGCATGAAATAGACCATGGATTTCTGCTTGGGATCCTGCATAGTCATTTTAGATTGGAAAAACATGGTCAGGGCCATCAAAACAGGAAGCAGATTAAACTCATTTCCATAAAACGGAAGCGAAACCGGCAATGTAAACAAGGCTTCAGAGGTTGATAAATCATTGATCCAACCGGGAATAAACATCGCACCTCTTAACTGTATGGTAGACTTAAAAACCTGATATAAGGCAAATAACAAAGGCATCTGTAAAAGCATGGGCAGGCAACCGGACATGGGATTGCCGTGCTTCTTATACAACTCAATCATCTCTTTTTGTTGCCGTTGTTGGTCGTTTTTATATTTTTCCTTTATCTCATTCATCAAAGGCTGCATTTTTTGCATTCTTTTCTGGCTTTGATAGCTATGTTTGGTAAGTGGAAAAAGAATCAGTTTTACCATTATGGAGAAAATTATAATCACCAGACCATAATTGGGAATAAAAGAATTTAACCATTCCAATACCGGTAATATTAAATAGCGGCTTATGGGACGAAAAACACTCCAGCCATCACTCATAATAAGTTCATCAAGGCTGTTGTCATAGTGAGCCAGTTCTTTATAGTCCAGAGGACCGATATAAATACTAAATCTATCTTTGCCTCCGCTTTGTACATAATATCCCGCATTGTAATATTTATAGAGTATTTCATTTTTCTTTACGCCAAAGCCATTAAAAAATACACCTTCGGAAACATCCGCTTTCCTGGCCACAATGGCGGACACAAAATATTTATTCCTAATGGCAATCCACTCGGCTTTACCGGAAAACTCTTCTTGTTCGGCAACGCCCTCTTCATCTATTTTATAAGGTTCTAGTTCATCCGCCATATAGGCAAAGGCTTCGTTATAGGTATAATCATCTTCTATATAGGCCTCGGTGGCAGGCAAACCATTTTTCCATACTAATTGATAGGAGCGGTTTAAAAATAATTCCTCAGGGTGAGATACGGAGACTTCCAAATCAAAATGATAACGGTTATTATAAAAAATAAATCTTTTGTTTATGTTTCCGTCTTTTGTAACCAGGGAATATTCAATAACAAGAGAATCTTCATTTTTTAAAGTATACTCTCCCTCTTTATTCACGGAGAAGAGCATATTATCCAGTTTAACAAAATCACCCTTCATGTTCTGAAAAGAAATATTTATACCATTTTTTATTTCCTCGGAAACAAGCTCCACCAAGCTGGAATCATAGGTTTTATATTGTGTTAACTGATAATGTAATAATGATCCGCCGCCACGGTTACTTATCACAAGATTATACTTTTCCGTGTTTATTTTAATTACCTTCTCAACACTATCTCCCTTTGCGTTGGAAAGAGTTTCCTTAACAGTCTCTTCTTTCTTTATTTCGGGAATAGCCTGCTTTTCTCTTGTTTCCATTTCCGACGCCGGAGACGGCTCAATAACCGCGGGCTTTTCAGTCACCCCGCTTTTTTGTTCAGGTTTTATTCCCAGAACATATTCATTGTAATAAGGCATCAACACTATGATTATGGCAACAATAATCATTGCCAAAAAACTTTTTTTATCCATTGTATTTCTACTCACCCAGATATTTTTTTAAAGTATAATCCAATTCTCTAAACAACGTCTTTGCACATAAAGATTGAGCTCTTTTGTTTATTAAAAAAATAACCCTGTTATAATGGGATAACAGGGTTGGTTTCTCTCTCACAAAATGTCTTACTAATCTTTTAGCGTAATTGCGCTTTACAGCATTTCCAAAACTCTTTTTTACAAGGATTGCCACACGTTTATCGGAAACATCCTTTTTTAGAAGAAGGATCAACCCAAAGCGAATGGGTATTTTTTTTCCTTTACTAAAAAGAAAATTAATTTCATCCCTGCTTTTTAAAGACTTTATTTTATGCCGACTTGATATATTCATCGCTCACTGTTAACCGTTTACGTCCCTTTGCCCTGCGACGCGCCAAAATAGCCCGGCCGTTTTTGGAACTCATACGTTCGCGAAAACCGTGTTTGTTTTTTCTTTTGCGGTTACTTGGTTGATATGTTCTTTTCATTTTTCCTCCATTTTTAAAATAGATCGGCAATTTAAAAATATTTTTATGCCAAGTACAAATAGAATTAAAAATAAATATCTGTGGATAAAAGTGTGGATAATATGTTTTTATCCACAACAAATAGTTCGTTAATAATAATTTTCGTTAATAACTATCTTTTCCCTCAAATTTTCAGTCAAGTTAATAACATTCTTAAATTTATATTTTTCAAACACTTATAATACTTATCCACGAATTCACAGCCCCTATATACTATTATTAACTTTTAAATATATATTTATAATACTGTCAATATAAAACAAAGCGTTTCAAACCTTGAAAATTTGCCATGTTTTGTTTAGCTTTTCCTGTTTATCTGGGAGGAAAAATGAATTTTAAAATAGAACGAGATCATTTCTTTAGGGTATTACAAAAAGTAATCAGTGTTATCCCTACAAAATCGACGGTCGAGATTCTCTATAACGTGCTTATCCAGGCTAAAGATTCTCGCTTATCCATAACCGCCACCGACCTTGAAATCACACAGATTGCCTGGACAGATTGTTCCGTGGTAGACCCCGGCGAAATTACGATCCCGGGAAAAATATTGCTGGATATTATCCGTGAACTGCCCAATGTAGAAATTGAATTTAATGCCGATGAGAACAACAAGATTTTAATAAAATCCGAATTAGGTGAATATAAACTTTCCGGCGAGAGTAAAAACGAATATCCTTCTTCTCCTCAAATAGAGTCTGACAATAGAATAAACATATCCAATGACGCCTTGAAGCATATGATTGAAAAAACAATCTTTGCCTGTTCTTCCGATCATTTCCGTCCGGCGCTGACGGGTGTGTTTTGTCAGTTTTTTGAAAATGAATATCGCATGGTTGCCACGGATGGACACCGGCTTGTGAAACTGGTAAATCCCTCTGTTACCTCTACTTTTACAAAGGATATAATCATACCGACCAAGGCGCTTAATTTTACCGCCCGTAATTTAAAAGAGGGAGAAGAACATCAGATAACAATCAGTGAAAACCATATCCTGTTTGAATTGCCGGATACCCATATATATTCCAGAATTATAAAAGAAAGCTATCCGGATTATGAACGTGTTATTCCGGCTTCGTTCACCAAGGAAATGAAAATAAACAAGAATGATTTTATTTCATCGGTCAAGCGTGTTTCACTTTTTTCAAATCCTATAACTTCACAGGTACGTCTGCGGCTCGAATCGAATGTGCTTCAGGTATCTGCCCAGGATATTGAGTTTGGAGGCGAAGCCAATGAACATATTCCCTGTTCTTTTGAAAGCGAACCTTTGGAAATAGCCTATAACGCCAATTACCTGTTGGATTTACTCAGGCATTTTGATAGCGACAGGATCAGAATGACTTTTAATGATTCCGACAGTCCGGCTCTGATATATCCCGATGAGGAAAATCCCAGGGAAATCGACCTTGTTATGTTGATTATGCCGGTACGAATAAACAGTTAATGTTTTTACAAAGTTTGCATCTTAAAAATTTCAGAACCTTTGAAAAAATAGAGACGACTTTTTATCCTGGTATCAATCTTATTACCGGAGAAAACGGCGCCGGCAAAACAACGCTTTTGGAAGCTATTTACTATTTAGCCTTAACAAAAAGTTTTAGAGAGCACCAGGATAAATTTTCCGTGACTTCGGGAAAATCTTTTTTTGATGTGGAAGGATATTTTAAAAGAGAGAAAAACATTTTTTCCTTACGGCTTTTCTATTCCGGGGAAGATGGAAAGCGTGCCTTTTATAATAAAAATAAAGTAAATCAATTCTCAGAGATTATCGGCATGATACCCGTGGTAATTTTGTCTCTTGATGATATGGATATACTTTACGGCTACAGCAGTGTTCGCAGAAAATGGCTGGATATTCTGTTATCTCAGTTGGATATGCACTATCTGAAGGATCTTAAGCATTATAAAAAAACGCTGGCCCACAAAAACAAACTTTTATCCCGGTATGATATTGGCTATGCCGAAGTAGATAACTGGAATATACAACTGGCCACCTACGGGGCAAGTATAATAAAAAAAAGAAATACTCTTATTGAGGATTTTAACAAAAAAATTGCGGAGATATATATAAAAATTTCCGGTAAAAAGGAGAACATAGCTATTTCCTACCGCCCCTGTCATGACCCGGTATCGGAAAAAAAGGAAGATTTGGCTTCTCAACTTTATGATAAACTAAAGAACTCCTTTGAAAATGAAAAAGTAAAAGGAGTAACTTATATAGGTCCTCACCGGGATGAAATTCTGTTTTTAAAAGATGATAAACCCATAAAAAAATTTGGTTCTGTAGGTGAAAATAAAACGTTTTTAATAAGTTTAAAAATTTTGGAAAAGATTAAAATCAAGCAAATGAAGGATATCTCCCCCTTTCTGCTGTTGGATGATATATTTGGGGAACTGGATAACAACAGGGTTCATAATTTTTTTGATTTGGTTGAAAACGACAGCCAAACATTTATTACGACCACCAACTATCACCGTATGAGTGAAATGCTTGCCTTAAATTTTCATCACTATAACATTGCCAATGGGGAAATCCGTTATGAGAAAGCGTTATGTTAACATCGGGCAGGTGTTGGCAAAGATTATAGATAAAAATAATGTGCCTGTTTCCTGGGAACTGGAGCATATTAAAACTCACTGGAACAGTCTGGATCCGATACTGATAAAACAGGCCGAGCCGGTAAAATATTTTAGCCGGACTCTGATTTTGAAAATAGCAGATCCTGTATGGAAGGAAGAATTCGAAAAAAATAAAGAATCCGTTATCCTAAGAATTAGAACAAACCTGCAGGGTATAAAAGTAGAAAATGTTGAATTTATATAAAGTAAGATAGGAAGCATATGCCAAATAAGGAATATACGGCCCAGAATATTCAGGTTTTAAAAGGTCTAGAAGCAGTCAGAAAAAGACCGGCCATGTATATAGGCGATGTTACCTATAAGGGGTTACATCATTTAGTTTATGAAATTGTAGATAACAGCATTGATGAAGCGCTGGCGGGCTTTGCTAAAAACATTACCGTAAAAATAGACCATGACGACTCGATCATTGTGGAAGACGACGGACGGGGTATCCCCACGGATATGCATCCCGTGGAAAAAAAACCGGCGGTAGAAGTAATTATGACGGTTTTACATGCCGGCGGTAAGTTTGATAAATCAACCTATAAGGTGTCGGGAGGGCTGCACGGGGTAGGCGCCTCGGTTGTCAATGCCCTTTCCGAATGGTGTACCGTGGAGATTTTCCGAAATAATAAAGTACACTATCAAAAATATGAACGGGGTATCCCGGTTTCTAAGCTGGAAGTACGGGGAGAAACGGAAAAACGGGGAACGCGGGTACACTTTTTGCCGGATAAACAAATTTTTACCGAAACCCGCTATCAGTATGACATCCTGGCCAAGCGTTTGCGTGAGCTGGCCTTTTTAAATAAAGGCATAAACATAACCATAAAAGACCTTCGTTTTGATAAAGAAGATACTTTTTCCTACCAGGGTGGCTTGATTGAATTTGTTACCTTTTTGGATGAAGGGCGCTCTTCCCTCCACCCGCCGATTTATATAGAAGGCGAAAAGGAAAACACTCCAGTGGAGATCGCCCTGCAATACAATACTTCCTATACGGAAACCGTTTTAACCTATTGCAACAATGTAAACACAGTGGAAGGGGGAACCCATCTCTCCGGGTTTAAGGCCGCCCTGACCCGTTCCCTGAACAATTTTGCTCAAAAAAACGGAATGGTTAAGGGAAATGAAAAAGTCAGCTTTTCCGGCGAAGATGTCCGAGAAGGTTTGACGGCGGTAATCAGTGTAAAAGTTGCCGAACCTCAGTTTGAGGGCCAGACAAAGACCAAGCTGGGTAACTCTGAAGTACGAACGGCCGTGGAAACCCTGTTAAACGAAAAACTATATGATTTTCTTGACGAAAACCCTTCCATAGCCAAAAAGATTATAGAAAAAAGCATGGCAGCGGCCCGCGCACGGGAAGCGGCCAGAAACGCCAGGGAACTTACCCGCCGCAAAAACGCGCTGGAAAGCAATTCCCTGCCCGGTAAGTTGGCGGATTGCTCCTCAAAAAATCCAGAGGAAAGTGAAATTTACCTGGTGGAGGGTGACTCCGCCGGTGGATCGGCCAAACAGGGCCGAGACAGAAATTTCCAGGCCATTCTACCTCTAAAGGGCAAAATCCTGAATGTGGAAAAAGCCCGTCTGGATAAATTGTACAGCAACGATGAAATTAAAACCATCATCATGGCATTGGGCACCGGTATCGGTTCCGAGGATTTTGATATCAGTAAGTTACGCTATGATAAAATTATAATCATGACAGATGCCGATGTGGACGGTTCGCATATACGGACATTACTGCTTACTTTTTTCTTCCGCTATATGAACGAGCTGGTGCAAAAGGGAAAAATTTATATTGCTCAACCGCCCCTCTATAAAATAAAAAATGGTAAAACGGAGAAGTATGCCTATTCCGAAGCGGAAAAAGACGCGATTCTAAAGGAAATATCCGAAGAACAACGTAAAAAGGTAGGACTTCAAAGATATAAAGGTCTTGGTGAGATGAACCCGGAACAATTATGGGACACCACCATGAATCCCGAAACCAGAACCGTTTTGCAGGTTAATGTGGAAAATGCTATCGACGCGGATCATATTTTTACCACGCTTATGGGCGATGAGGTGGAACCAAGACGTCGCTTTATTGAAGAAAACGCTCAATATGTACGAAACCTGGATGTATAAGACTTATGGCTGATTCACAAAAAATAATTCCGATATTAATAGAACGGGAAATGCGGGAATCCTATCTGGATTACTCCATGTCCGTAATCGTTTCAAGAGCGCTACCCGATGTACGGGACGGTTTAAAGCCAGTACATCGCCGGGTACTTTACGGCATGCGGGAATTGGGTGTTGTTCATAACCGGGCCCATAAAAAGAGCGCCCGTATTGTTGGTGAGGTGCTGGGTAAATATCACCCGCATGGGGATTCCGCGGTTT
>JALXBH010000153.1 GCA_026991535.1 Calditrichia bacterium
CGGCACAAAATTTTGACGCCGCCGGACTGGGCTATGCCCGCAACTATCTGACCATGAGCCACGGGCTGGACGCCTTTTCGCGCAATCCGGCCAATCTGGCTTACGATACGCCCTATAAGCTGGCCATCCGCGTGCCGGCGCTTAATGTATCCATAAGCAATAATGCCATCTCCTTTGCCGATTATGAACGCTATCTGACCTTTAAGGGCAACCAGGGGGAATGGTCGGATCAGGACAGGCAGAACTTTCTGGCGTTGATTCCCGACGACGGTCTGCGGCTGAACGCCAATGTGGGCGTCGGTCTGTTTGCCATGAAGCTGGATCAGTTCGCCTTTGGTCTGGGGGTGGTGGCCGAGGGCAATGTAAGCGCCCGGGTTAAGCAGCTTTTGGGCTATGCCTTACAGGACCTCAACTTTACCACGGATTTCAATTTTCGGGAAGACGAGCTGGGCAGCGGCGGTTTTTACAGCGCCATAAAACTCTCCGCCGCTTATGGTCACTTGCTGGATTTTAACTACCGTGACTGGGATCTGGATGACATTGCCGTCGGCGTGCGCTTTAACGCATTGCTGGGGCTGGCCGTGGCCGATATCCAACAGGCGTCGGGGCTGGTGCGGCGGGGAACCAACGGCAGCAACTTTGAAGACGTATATCTGATGGTACGCGGAGAGGTGCGCGCCCGGGTGGCCACGCCCGAGGAACAGATCCCGGGAAAGGGCTACAGTCTGGATTTTTCCGCTTCGGCCCGCTGGCAAAAGGACTGGCATTTTTCGCTGATGCTGGAAAACGCGGTCGGCGGCATCACCTGGAGCGGAGTGACGAAGGAGCTGCTGTTCGTAAAGCAGGATACCCTTTTTGCCAATGGCGATTCCACGCTGAACCCCACGGATACGGACACCCTGCGGGATATCGCGGCCTTTCGTACCGCGCTGCCCACCAATCTGATCATGGGCGCCAGCTATCGCTTTAATGAGGAACTGACTTTTGCCGCCCAGTGGCGTCAGGGCATAACGGTCGAGTTTGGCAATGTGCGCACACCGGAAGTGGGCCTGGCCGTGGCCTATACGCCCATCTCCCTGATTACCCTGCGCTCGGGAATGACCTTTGGCGGACGGGATATTTTTCTGTTTGCTCTGGGGCTGGGGGCACATTTGGGGCCGTTGCAACTGGACGCTGCCTATGCCTCGCGCCAGTCCCTGTGGCCCACCTCTTCCAACGGGGCGGTATTCAGCTTTGCCATGACCCTGGGATTATAGGAAGCCTCACAGGGTGAGCAGCCCGTCATAGGAGGGAATGCTTTTCAGAAAGGTGTAGTCGTGAAAATCCTCGCTGAAGCGGCAGATAAAGTGACTTTTTCCGTTGGTGGCCATCACCACCCGGGCGCGGATTTCGGCGGTGTAAACGGCTATCTGGCGAAAGGTTTTATCATCTATGGTAACATGCGGCGCCTTGCATTCTATTAACGCCAGGGGAACGATCTCCCTGGAATAGACGATGGCGTCCGCCCGGAAAAAGTTCCCCGCGCTTTCCAGTCCCTGTTCCACCTTAATCAAACTGCGCGGATAGCCGAGGTAGTGACGCAGGTAGGCCAGGAAGTTCTGGCGCACCCACTCCTCCGGCGTGCAGACCAGCCATTTCCGGCGAAAGGGATCAAAAATTTTATCATCCCGCAGCTCCATCTCCATGGGCGGCAGGTTTAGTGTGGGGTAGGGGGGCGCCATCTTTTCCTGATTAAATTATTTACATTGGCTTAAATAGCCGGCACTCTTTTAGCTTATCTCGCTTAAACGGGGAGAAGCATTAAATAGAGCTTATGTGAGCTGTTTTTTTACCCAATTTTCCAGACCGTCATGGATAATGAGTTCCTGGGCCACGGGGCCGGGAGCATTAAAGCCGTACTCCTTGTCTCCAAAACGGATAAGACCCTCTGTCATGGATACTTCCAGCTCTCCATCCGCTACCTGGGTCAACTCCGTGCCCGCAGCACTCATCATTTCCCCGATCAGGGCAGGGCATTCCAATAAGGTAAAACCGTTGTTAATGGCGTTACGCTTGTAGGTTTCACTAAAGGAACCGGCAATCACCATTTGTATGCCGAAATACTTCAGGGCGGTGGCCGCCTGCTCACGGGAGCTTCCCGTGCCAAAATTAAATCCCGCCAGCAGGATGTCGCCCTTGCGGGCAATTTTTGTAAAATTCGGATCATAGTTTTCCATAACCACGGCGGCCATCATTTCCGGGGTAAGGTCTTCGCGATAGGTATACTTCCCGGGATAGATGCCGTCGGTGTTAATATTGTTGGCGGGGCACAGCAGGGCCCGGCCCTTAAATGAGCCCGGAAAACCGGCAAGCACGGTTACGCGTCCCGGCGCGTTGGCGGCGGGATTCTCCCTCACCTCTGTTTTTAGCGGCCTGTCGTCAAAGTCAACCGGAGGGGTGATATAGCCGCTCAGGGCCGAGGCGGCCACCACCGCCGGGGAAGCGAGATAGGCTTCGGCATTGGGTGACCCCATGCGCCCTTTAAAATTACGGTTGGTGGCCGAAATGCCCACTTCGTTATCCTGCAACAATCCCTCTCCCAAACCGATGCAGGGACCGCATCCGGGGGGCAGGGTGCGCGCGCCGGCTTCCACCAAAGCCTGCCAGTCGCCGTTGGCCATGCTCTCCTTTTGTACCTCACTGGAGGCGGCGGAAACATAAAACTCCACACCTTCGGCTACTTTTTTCCCTTTAACAATGCGCGCCGCCTGGGCCAGGTCTTCCACGCGGCTGTTAACGCAGCTTACAAGATAGGCCTTATGGATTTTGATATGCTTCTCTTTCAGCTCCCGGGCGGAATGCATCACCTTAACCGAGTTGGGGCCGGATATATGCGGGGTCACCGAACCGAGCTCCAGACGTATGGTCTTTTTATAATAGGCGTTGTCATCGGCCTGCGGCGGGTTATTTTTTAAATTCTCCAAACGCTCCCTGTTTATACGCGGATGCCTGTTGCCTTCCCTGTTCAGCAGGTCGAGCCGTTTTTGCAGCCAGTCCAGGGTAACGTCGTCTATGGGGAAGAGGGCCGCCAGGGCGCCCCACTCGGTGCTCATATTGGCGATGGTCAGCCGCTGATCCAACGAAAGGGCGGCTACGCCGTCGCCGCTGAACTCGAGGGCATGATTGAGTACTTCATCCTTATTAAAGAAACCGGCCAGGGTGATAATAACATCCTTACCCGTAACGCCTTCGGCCAGGGTGCCGCTCAGCTCCACTTTGGCCACCTGGGGCACCTGCCACCATGTTTTGCCGGTAGCCCACACGGCGGCGGCGTCACTACGCACGATGGGCGTGCCCAGGCAACCCAATCCCCCATACATATTAGAGTGGCTGTCCGAGGCGACCACAAAGGTGCCGGGCCAGGCATAGCCCTCTTCGCACATGATCTGATGACCGATACCGCGTCCCGCCGGGTAAAAGTCGATTCCCTGCTCCGCGGCAAAGGTTTCAATTTTTTTATATTTAGCCAGATTTTTTTCGCCGGTGTCCTGCACATTATGATCCAGAGTAAAAACAATCTGCCGGGGATCGGCTACTTTTTTTAACCCGATGTTAAAAAATTTCGGCATAACGGCGGCGGTATTATCGTGGGTCATCACATGGGCAGGGCGGATGGTAACAAAGTCACCGCTGTGTACTTCCTCCCTCTCGCGTAAATCGAGACAATACTTTTGTGCGATCTTTTCAATAAGATTTTGAGCCATGGTTTTTCCTTTATGATTTGCTGCGACGGCGTAAATTTAAGGTTTTTGATAATGTGGGGCTATAAAATAAAAGGAGCTTTACCGGAAAAATATCAGGGAAAGGGGCGGGGCAGAAATTAAAAAGCATGGCGGAATGAATGCTTCCGCCATGCTCTTCTAATAGGGAGAGTAGTAGGGTGCTCTTTAAAAAAGCTACTCCTTACCGACAACGGTTACGGCACTGATATCGACCACAGACCAGGTTTTACTGACGCCATCGTCTCCGGTGTGTTTCAGCTTGCAGTGCTCATTCAGGCTGTTCATCGCTTCCACGATGTTCCATTGTTCCAGATTGATGGTGCCGTTTAAGCTGATCGTATCGCCGGCAACGGCAAAGGTGACCGGGAAGTCATGGGTTTCGCCGTTCATGGTCAGGCTGACATGGCCGCTCTTTTTAGCCTCGTCATCAAGGTGTATGGAGCCCTTGAGGTCCATGGTTTTGGCCATAAGACCAAAAAAGAATTTTTTAAGGATACCGTCACGTTCTTCATTGCCGGAAAAGATATCGGCCACGGGAATACGAAATTCCACCCCGTCAACGGCGCCCAGGGCGCTTTGCGCTCCCGGTGTTTTGGTGGCATAGGCGGAACAGCTTGAAGTATCGGCCTTAAAGGTGCCCTTGACCGGAACCTTGTCCGAGGTTTTGTAGGCTGTCCAGTTTATGGTTGTGGCGGAAGGGTGTACCTGCCAGGGGCCCTCTTCCACAAATTCCGCTTTTTTCTGATCGGCGGATTTGGTCTGGCAGGCTGTAAAAAACAGGGCCAGGATTACGGCGCCCGTTAAAAGCCCGGTAAGTCGTCTCATCATATCTCCTTGGGTTGTGACTGTACTGTTGAGTGGCCCATAAATACATAAAAATCATATGTAAAACAACAGACTTTTTTGACTGAAAAAGGCTGGTTCGGAAGGCGAATCGGGAATGCGGTAAAAGTGGAAACGTTTAAAACACAACCTTGAGCTTAAAACCGATAACGTTAATATTATTCCAAACGTCATTCTTTTTGCTGCTTTGCCAGAGATAAAAAATATCGGTTCTCAGCTTTTCCGTGATTTTGCCCTTAAGTCCGGCGTAAAGACGATTGCGGTTGAATTCACTTACCGCAAAATCGACAAAGATTTCATCGGCCAGATAGGGTTGGATTTCCATGGCGCTCCATTTTACGGGCAAGTCCAGCCCCAGTTTATTCCTGTAACGCCAGCTGTTATCCTTGTTTTTTAAAATGCGGTATTCCAGTCGGCTACGGTCGCTTATCTTGATGCCCAGCCATTTTCCTTTCAGGGTAGCGTTTACATGGGGGCGGTTTTCCTCCACAAGCAGATCCTTCTTCTTCTCATATATCTGGCGATAATTTAAGCCAATGCTTAGTAAATCGCTTAACTTAAAGGCCAGTCCGGCGTCCGTATGGTTGTAATAGAGTTGGGAGACATTGTCGCCAAAACGGAATTCGGCCTCCATCTTTACCTTTACCCCGGGGGAGAGACCGCCCTCTATACTTTCCGTGTTCCATAGCTGCTGGTCGGTGGTTTGAAAGGCCTGTACCGTTTTTATGCTAAATAGTCCGCAAAACAGAACAATTCCCAGAAGTACACTTTTTTTCACGATTCTTTATCCTTGTAAAATAAATTTATACGGCCCGGTCCGCATCTGTTAATTATTTGCCTTTGTATGAGTGGCGCACACTAAAAAGCACCGTTAAAACACCGCGGATAATACAAATAAAAGGGGAATCATTGCAAATGATTCCCCGATAAATAAAGCCGGGCTGCCGCGGGTTTCGTGTTTTATCCGGGAGGGTCAGGTGTTTTGAAGTCCTGGTTTGTAAAGGGTGAGCGTCGGGGGAGG
>JALXBH010000154.1 GCA_026991535.1 Calditrichia bacterium
CCGGGGCTATCGCATTAAAGTGGTTTCCTGAATAAAAACTGTCCATGAACAGGTCGGGATTTATTCGGTATCGCCGCGTATGGCCTTGTTGATATAAGCGCTGAAGGGTGCCGCCGCCTTAAAGATGTCCAGCATCTTTTGCGTCAGTTCCGGCTCCGTCCAAAAGCTGTCCGGCACGTAGTGTACCACGCCGTAGCGTTTCGGTTTTAACAGATCGATATCTGGAAAATCGGCCGGATAACCCTTGGGCGCCCGTTTCAGCTTTTCCCCGGCGATACCGTCAAAATAGCGGCGGAAATGCCTGCCGGAAAGTATCTTCTTCAGGGGAGCCGGGTTTTTGTATATGGCCCGGCGAATGGCCTTCAGGGCCACGGGATCGGGTATGACTCCCGCCGCCAGGAAGGACTCCCCCGGCTCCACGTGAATATAAAAGCCGCAATAAGGACTTTTGCGTCCGCCCGGATTGATAAAAGCGCCGAAATTATCTTTATAGGGACTTTTATCCCGGGCGTAGCGGGTATCGCGATAAAAGCGGAAAATACACTTTTTAGCCTCGAAAACATCAATATCGTTATCCAGGGCGCGTATCAGGGGCAGCCATTCTTCCACCGCCTCTTCAAACTCTTCGCGCGCTTCCAGATAAAGTTCTTTGTGCTCGTTAAACCATTCCCGGTTGTTATTGGGAATCAGCCGGTTAAGAAACAGCAACGTTTTGGTCAGGGACACTATTTTTCCTTTCTCCGTATGTGGCGGAATCAATAACCGGCCGCCTGACCGTCCTTGCGCGACTCCGAGGCGCCCCGGTAATAACCGTTATTTAAATCCTTCATGATGGCCTGATAACCGCCGTAGCTGCCCAGGCTAAAGCCGACCTTGTGGCCTTTTTTCATCAGGGCACGGATGACGGCGTAGTCAAAACCCGATTCCAGCCATACCTGCCCGCCATCAGTCATTATTTCCCCCGTGGGTTGTGAAGAGCCGCTGTGCTGGATACGCGGCGCGTCTCCCGCCTCCTGCAGGTCCATGTCAAAGTCTATCAGATTAATGACGATCTGGGCATGCCCCTGTGGCTGCATGGCCCCGCCCATCAGTCCAAAACTGACCCAGGGCTTTCCCTCTTTGGTAATAAAGGCGGGAATGATGGTATGAAAGGGACGTTTCCCCGGCTCGAACACATTGTAGTGTCCCTCTTTCAGGGAAAAAAGCTCCCCACGATCCTGCAGCATAAAACCCAGTCCCGGCGGAACCATGCCCGAGCCCATGCCGCGGTAGTTGCTTTGGATCAGCGAGACCATATTGCCCTCCTTGTCGGCCGTGGTCAGATAGATGGTATCCCCATCCTCCAGTTCCCCGGCGTCATAGCGGCGGGCGGCCCGCCGGGGATTGATCAGCTTACGCCGTTCCGCGGCATATTCCCTGGAAATAAGCTGTTTTACCGGCAGCCGGTTAAAGTCGGGATCGGCATAGTATTTGGCGCGGTCTTCAAAGGCCAGCTTTTTGGCCTCCACAAAGTGATGGATATAGTCGGCGCTGCCAAAGCCCATTCCGCGCACATCAAAGCCCTCCATGATATTCAGAATTTGCAGGGCGGCAATCCCCTGGCCGTTGGGGGGCAATTCCCACACGTCATAGCCGCGATAATTGGTGGAAACGGGCTCCACCCATTCGGAGCGGTGGTTGGCCAGGTCTTCTTCGGAAAGAAAGCCACCCTGTTCCCGGATAAAACGGGCCATGGTGGCGGCGATCTCACCCCGGTAAAAGGCCTCCCGGCCGCCGAGGGCGATCTTTTCATAGGTGTTGGCCAGGGCCGGGTTTTTGAAAATATCTCCCTTTTTCAAAGGCTTGCCACCCGGCATCCAGGTTGCGGCGAAGTTGGGAAAACTTTTAAAACGACGCGCGGAGAGGGTCAGGTAGTAACCGATCAGGTCGGTAACGGGAAAGCCTTCGCGGGCATACCGGATGGCCGGCGCCAGTATCCGCTTCATCTCCATGGAACCGAAGGTGTTGTGCAGTTCAAACCAGCCATCCACACAACCGGGTACGCTGACCGGCAGGGGGCCGTGGGCCGGAATCTTTTTCAGTCCCGTTTTCCTGAAATAGTCCAGGGTTAGTTTGGCGGGACTGCGACCGCTGGCGTTAAGACCGTAAAGTTTTTTATCGCGCGCGCTCCAGACGATGGCAAACAGATCGCCGCCGATGCCGCTGCCGGTGGGTTCCATCAGCCCCAGGGCGGCATTGACGGCAATGGCCGCGTCGATGGCGTTACCGCCGGCCTTCAGTATATCCAGACCGATCTGCGTGGCCAGGGGGTGACTGCTGGCCACCATGCCGTGGGGGGCCAGCACCTCGGAGCGGGTGGCGAAGGTACGGCCGGTTACCCGGTCCTGGGCCCGGGCGCTAATCAGGCCCGATATAAGGAAAAATAAAAACAGCCTGATCATGCGGCGGTGTGTAAAAAAAGCAAACATAAAATCCCCTCCTCAAGTGATTCAAAAGAAAATTCACCGGCAAAGCATCTTTTACCCGGTTGAAAGATGAAAATGAAAAACGCGTCCGCGAAACGGGGCGCTGTTCCTCAAAGGCGCCGGTATAAAATATAAACCACGGTTGGTGAAAAACAAACGGGAAATTGACCCGGATGCGGAATCCAAAAAAAAAAGCCCGCCGATGGCGGGCTTTGCTCTACATGTTCCTGGCTTAAGCAGAGTTAACGCAGAACCATCATTTTTTTAGAAGCCGTAAAGTTCTCGGTTTGTAGCTTGTATATGTACATACCCGAGGCCAGGTTATAGGCGTCCATGCGGACGGTTTGGCGACCGGCGGGCAGATACTGGTTGTCGATCAGCCTGGCCACGAGTTGGCCGGTGATACTGTAAACATAGAGACTGACCCGTGCTGCTTCCGGCATCTGGAAGGAGATGCTGGTGGTCGGGTTGAACGGGTTGGGGTAGTTTTGTTCCAGCTCATAGGTTTCCGGGGTATAGGTGTAGTCATGGCTGATAGCGGTAACATCGCGCCGCCACCAGATACCGTCCGGGCCGTAGTAATAGAGCAGGCTGTCGGCCAGGGCCTGGTCGGTCGGCTCATCCCAACTGGTCAGCTTATCCGTGCTAAAGTCGATACCAAAGGTATTGTCCTTCATATGGCAACTGACGGCGCAACTGTTGGGCATGTTGTAGATTTTAGTTTTTTGCGGCGGAATCGGATCAAAAGTATGCGTATGGATATCATAGGCGACGGCGCTTTTGCTGACCTTGGGCATATGGCATTTGGAGCAGCGGGAAGCGCCGGTGCCGGTCGGGTCATACGGGTGACGCGTATGCTGGCTGACTATGGCGCCAATCTCATTAACGCGATTGTCATAATCGGCGACCCATTCCTTGGGGATGTCCGCAAAGTCACCATGGGTGGCATGGCAGGAGAGACAGAGCGTGTTGTTGTCGTTATCGGTGGCGATAAGCAGTTCACCGCCGGTACTGTCTTCTTCCACAACCTCGGTTACCATGTGGTGCTTTTCGCTGTTGTGTACGTCATGACACTCATAGCATGTTACCTGATGGAATTCAAAGGTCGGCTTGTCGCTTTTATAGAAATCATAAAATTGCTGATGGTGCTTAACTGAAGTAGTACCGTCGCCCCAATAACCGCCGCCGTCGGTGTATAAATCGGCCACCATATCGCCGGGCGTCCAGCTTTGCATGTTTTCATCATCAAAGGGGAAGGAGAAGGTGTTGTTGGGCAGGCTTTTTCCCCGGGAGTGGCACATGCCGCACATATTGTTGGCCTCGTCCGGTGTCAGATCGGTTTCCGGATTCAGGATATTGTCTTTGCTGGGCGCGGCAACGTGATCGGAACCGGGGCCGTGGCAGCGTTCGCAGGTGGTGTTGATCTGATCGAGGTCACCGTCGCCGTCGATATCGTAAATGTTGTTATAATCGGCGTAGGCGGACTCATCAACCACCGGGGCACCGTGCATAATCCACTCACCATTGCTGTCCTGGTTCAGTTCCAGCCCGTTGGTATGGCAACCGGCGCAGCCCTTGGCCAAACTGCGGCTGTTGGTGGAAGCGTCCGCCTTGGTGGAGTTGGGAGTGAAAATCGGTTTATTGTCACTGTCATACCAGGCATCGGGATGATAGAGCACATACTCGTGGGTTGTTTCGTTGAATTGAATGGGCGACACATAGTAGTCGGCCGAGGGCCCTTCGCTGGTGTTGATCTTGACGACATAGCGCTGCTTGTATAAACCGCTGCCCCCATAGGTTAAAATAACCTTGTGGGTCACTTCCCCGATGGTGATGGTATAGCCGTCTTCGGCGGAATAGGCCAGGATGGGTGCATTGGGCTTGTAGGGATCGAAAACACTGGAGATAGTGTTGAAGTCCAGACCGTCCTTAAAGTCATCAATGCCGTTTTGGTCATAGTCATTGATGATACCGTAGAGGTCTTGCATGGAGTGAGAATCATCCAATACAACGGAATAGCCGTTGGCGTGTAAAGAGGTGCGCCAACCTGTCATGTCTCCCAGCCCGGAGTTGTTGTGACAGGTTAAACACTTCTCGGGCCCGACATAGTCCTGTGCAAGGACAAGCGGGCTTATGAGAAGCATAAGCAAAAAAATCTTAGCAATATACTTCATAATTAAATCCTCCGATTTAACGTTGTTTTGTTTTTATCTGGCAATTGAACGGATTGCCTTCAATATGTTTTCTTCCGATATGGGCTTGATGGCGTAAAAATCCACGCCGATGGAAGCCACGCTCTTTCCGTAGCGCACATCCGGATTTTCTGTAAGAAAAATGATTTTTATATCCGGGTGCGCTTCACGTATCTTTTTTATCAGCTTTGTCGCCTGTTCCTGAAGGGACTCGTCGTCCAGTACCAGTAAAGAGGGTCTGATGCGAAGAACATCCGCAAGAATGGACAGGGGATCCGGCGGACTTATTTTTATGCTTAAGCTGCCGGCCCCGGATTCTTTCAGCCGCTCAACAACGGGAGTCATTAAATTTTTGTTTCCGGTGATCAGTACTTTCATGCTTCCTGAACAGACAAAGAACATGCCAATCGTGAATAATTCATGTATTAGGAGCTTAAATGGGATAAATGGCCGATATGCCTTTTTAAAAAGGGAAATAACATTGTCATTTGCCTGAAAAGGGTGTTATATTTGAGACAAGAATGTCTCAGTGAGACATTAATGTATCATTTTACCGGCTTTATTATGATCAGAACCGTTAAAGCCCGTTTTATAATAACCACGATTATTTTTACCACCGTGGCCGTGGCCTTTCCCAGCTTTTTTCTGTTGCTGCAGCTAAGGCATAATTTTACGGAACGCTCGGAGGCCATGTTGCAAACCACCCTGTCCCTGATAGATATACAGCTTGAAAACGCCATGATAACCCGTGAAAAAGATATAAACGATCTGCTTAATGAGTTTTCGCGTAATCAGGCCATTAAAAGTATACGGGTTTATGATCGTGACGGCATCATCCATTATTCCACCAACTACCGGGAACTGGGAAAAAATATTGCGCTTATATCCTCGCTTTTCGCGGAGAAAAGGGATGGCTTTAAGGTGTTTGACAATAAGAAAATATTTTCGGCAGGTATTCCGTTGCTGAACAAGCCGGTGTGCGCAAATTGTCATATTAATGACGGTAATACTTTAGGCTATGTTGATGTGGATGTGCGTTTTACAAAGGCGGAAGAATACTTTTATACCGGCGTCAGGCATACGGTTCTTATGGCCCTGGCCTTTTCTATTTTCCTCATAGTGGGGCTGATTTTTATTTTTCAGAAATATATTAATGATCCCTTAAAACGTATCCGGGAGTCATTCCAAAAGGTGGAGGAGGGCGATCTGGATGTTTCCCTGGAATCCCGTTATGATGATGAGTTCGGCGCCCTGATGGCCCGTTTTAACCATATGGTGCGCCGGCTAAAACAGACGCGGGAGGAGCTGGATAAAATCCACTTTGAGCAACTCCAGCGGGCGGATAAGCTGGTGACCCTGGGGGAACTGGCGGCCGAAATTGCCCATGAGATCAATAATCCCGCCGGGATCATCATGACCCATGCCGACTATATCCAGCTCGACGCCCGGGAAAACAAGGCCCTGAAAAAGTACGAGGATGATCTGGAGATCATCATTAATCAGGTGAACAAGATATCCTCCATCACTTCCAATATCCTGCGTTACAGTAAAAAGCGGCCCAAATCCATGGAGAAGATAGACCTCGCCGCCCTGTTGGAGCATTGTCTTACCATTGTGCAACCCATGATCCGTAAAAAAAGAGTGCGGGTGGAAACCCGTTTTGCAGACAACGCGCGGGTGTGGGGCGATTCCGGCCAGTTGGATCAGGTGTTTATAAATTTGCTTAATAATGCGCTGGACGCCCTGCCGGATGAGGGTGGGTATTTAACACTGCGGATACAAAAGCGGGATTCTCAGGTCTCCGTGACCATCGGGGATAACGGGCATGGGATACCAGAAAAGGATATCGATCATATATTTCTGCCCTTTTACTCTACCAAGGGCGAGGCCAGGGGCACGGGACTGGGCTTGTATATCGTTAAAAATATCTGTCAGAACCACAATGCCCGTATTAAGGTGGACAGCCGCCCGGGCGAGGGTGTTTCAATAACCATTATCTTTCCGGAGGAGGGTGTATGAAACAGCTATTGATTGTGGATGATGAAATTGAAATGACCAATGGATTGAAAAAAATACTCTCCAAAAAAGAAGGGCTGGGTTTGACCGTATTGAATGACAGCAGGCAGGCTCTGGATTTATTAAAACATCAGCGTTTTGATCTCGTGCTGTCTGACCTTAAGATGACGCCGGTATCGGGAATAGAGGTGTTAAAAGCGGCACACCGCGCCCATCCGGATACCCCGGTTATAATGCTTTCCGGCTATGGCAGCATAGAAACCAGCGTAGACGCCATGCGCGAGGGCGCCTTTGATTTTTTAGAGAAACCCTTTACCGCTCAGAAACTGTTTGAGGTTATTGACCGCGCCCTGAATCTCAGCTATGACCGGGCGCTTACGGATACGGAACAGAGCGGTTCCGAAAAGAAAATTACCGGGATCATCTATCAAAGCCGGGAAATTGGCGACCTGATTGCTCTTGTGGAACGGGTGGCCCCGGCTAATATGAACATACTGATCACCGGCGAAAGCGGCACGGGTAAGGAGTTGTTTGCCCGCCTGATCCACAAGCTGAGTGCGCGCAGCACACATACCTTTGTTCCCGTCAATTGCGGCGCCTTACCGGAAAACCTGTTTGAAAGCGAATTGTTCGGACATGAACAGGGCGCCTTTACCGGGGCTTCAAAAACCAAGCCGGGCTTGCTGGAGTTTGCCAATCACGGTACCTTTTTTCTGGATGAGATCGGTGATTTGCAGATGAATATGCAGATAAAACTGCTGCGCATGCTGGAGGAACGTACCATCCGCCGGGTAGGGGGGCGCAGGGAGATCGATATTGACGTGCGGGTGATTGCCGCCACCAACAAGGATCTTGAAAAGGCGGTAAAGGAAAATACCTTCCGTCAGGATCTGTTTTATCGCCTGAATACCATTGCCATTCACATCCCGCCCTTGCGCGAGCGCAAGGAAGATATTCTGCCCCTGGCCAATTATTTTTTAAGCCATCTGGCCCGGCAGGAAGGAGGGGAACCGCGGCGTTTTTCGCCTGAGGCGGAGGAGGCTCTGCTGGAGTATGAATGGCCCGGTAATGTCCGTGAGATGCAGAATCTGGTTCAGCGCGCCTTTTATATGGCCACGGGGCAGGTTATTCAAAAGCAAAGCCTGCCCCTGCCCTGCAACAACAACGAAGCCGATTTTAGGTGCGGGGATGTGATGCACTTACCTTATCATCAGGCCAAGGAGGCGGTTTTGGAGCAGTTTGAGGTGGCCTATTTAAAACATCACCTGGGCATGACCAATAATAATATATCAAAAACGGCCCAGCGTTGCGGGCTGGACCGTCGTTCGATACACCGTCTGTTAAAAAAATACAGGATAGATGAAAAAGATTAACGAAAGTAAATAAAAACTAACGTATTATTTTTTATTTGGTCGGGGGTGTTTTATTTTATCCTTGGCCTTCTCGAAGTCAAACTCTTTCATCGTTGGGCTGTTTTCGTTGTGGCACTTCCGACAGGTCTTTTCATCGGGAATGATCAACCCTTTGGAGATGGCCAGTTTTTGATCCTTCATTATCTTTTTCTTTTTATAATCACTACCCGGTCCATGGCAGGATTCGCAGGAGACGCCCTCTTCCAGGGTCAGCTTGGTTTTTTTATCCAACTGATCCTTATGTTTGGCGTAGGTGGAGTGGCACTTCAGGCATTCCCCGGCCTTGGAAGGATCGGTGATCCCCCTTTCTGAGGCTACTTTTAAAGCCTTTTCGGAGGAAAGTGTTTTAAAAGCACCGGCGTGGGGACCCTCCTGCCATACTTTAAACTGCTCCCCGATCTTTGCTTTTTTATGGCAGGTTTTACATTTTTTTGCGCCAATATATTTGTGGCTGTCCTGAGCCCGGACAAGACCTGCGCCGGAAAAAAGAATAATCAGTATTAATACTCTGCAGAACATGATGCCTCCTTATTTATGCGGATGGTGTTTGGAAACTCTGGCTACAATTTAACATGGGCAAGCCTTGTGCCAAAGGCTGCCTCTTTTGGCATAATAGTTGAAATAGAATATTCGGACATGGAACCTCAGCCGATGCATACGGAGTAATACAATGAAACTTGAATTGCCGAATTCCGCAAAAAACTGGTTCTCGATCGCCGGTTTTATGATTGCGGTTGTCTCTTTTTCCATGATCGTTTTCCTCTTTGTTATATCTACCTTTTTTTCAGGCACGCAAATTTATCTGGGCTTGATCATCTATATCATTTTGCCCATAATAATGGTTGCCGGTTTGCTGATGGTGCCTGTCGGCATGTATTGGGCGCGGAAGCGTCGCCGGGTTTCCGGTTCGGAACTGCCGATACTCGATCTCAACCTGCGCCAGCATCGCAATGCCCTGTTTATCTTTTTAATCGGAACCACCATTTTGCTTTTTTCCTCTGCCGTGGGCAGTTACGAGGCCTATCACTACACCGAGTCGGTTTCCTTTTGTGGTCAGGTATGCCACCAGGTGATGCAGCCGGAGTTTGAAAGTTATCAGCACTCCAGCCATGCCCGGGTGGCCTGTGCCGAGTGCCACATCGGCAGCGGAGCCGACTGGTATGTTAAGGCCAAGATGTCGGGTTTGCACCAGGTATATGCCGTATTACTGGACACTTTTCCCAGGCCCATTCCCACCCCCATCACCAATCTGCGGCCGGCACGGGAAACCTGCGAACAGTGCCACTGGCCGAAAAAGTTTTATCCGCGGGAAGAACGGCTGGAACAATACTTTTTGGGAGATGAGGAGAACTCCCAGTGGGATGTGATGCTTTCCATGAAGGTGGGGCCCGTACATAAATCCAGCGGCTTTTCCGAAGGCATTCACTGGCATGTGGATCCCAACAATAAAGTGGAGTATATCTATACCGACGAGCGGCGGCAGGAAATTCCCTGGGTGCGCTATACCAACCTGAAAACCGGTGAGGTGACCGTCTATTCCGCTTCCGATTCCCTGAGGGAGATCGAACCGGCGGCCGATGCCGCTAACCTGCGTACCATGGACTGTCTGGATTGCCATAATCGCCCGGCGCATGACTATAAATCACCGCGCTACTTTATCAATCATGCCATTAGTGAGGGCAGTATTCCCAAAGAGCTGCCGGGTATCAAGGCCCTGGCCCGTGAAATATGTGAGGAGGAAATCTCATCCTCGGACTCAATCTATTCTTTTATTAAATCCAGGATCGACAGCTTCTACAACGAAGAGTATCCGGAAATCGCGGAGGAAAATCCCGGCCTGATCCGTAAGGCAACAGAGGGGTTGTATGAGGCTTACCGTGTTAATATTTTCCCCGATATGAAGGCACGTTGGGACGCCTATCCCAATAATATCGGCCACCTGGAGTTTAACGGCTGCTTCCGCTGCCATGATGACGGCCATACCGACAGCGCCGGTGAAACCATATCCCGCGATTGTAATGCCTGCCATCTGATAAAAGTACAGGGCAATGAGAATGCCTATCAGACGGCCTCGGCTTTCGAAGGATTGAAATTTGTACATCCCGGCGATGAGGTGGATGAGGAAGACTGGCAAGAAGGGCTGTGCACGGATTGCCATACGGGAACGGATCCATAGTGGAAAAGCATCAACGGCTCCTTTTTGTTAAAGATATGCGAGGTGAATGGTGAGAAGACTTTTTCTGTTATTCCTGTTGGCCTTTACTGTTCAGGCACAAATGCGCGTGCGTTCAAATGTGACCTCATCCCTCTATTTTTATGAAGGGGTCAACCAAACCGGCGCCACGGATTTTTATCAGGATATTGCTCTTGATCTGGCTTCCAACGACAAGGATGGACTTAAACTGAACGGCTATTTCAATGTTTACCGCCCGGCGATAACGGACGCGTGGCGGTCGCGTTTTTACAACGGTTATCTGCAATGGAGTTCAGACGCTTCCGGTTTAAAGGCGCGTCTGGGACGTCAGTTCTTTTACCGTGATGTCATCAACGGCAGCCTGGATGGTCTCTCCCTGGAGTACCGGCCGGTTAAATTCCTGCAACTGACTTTGGTTGGCGGGAAATCCGTTTCCTGGAACCGGGAAAGCAGCACCCAAGATGACTACGGACTGGGAATGGAAATGAAAATAAACACCGTTTTTCCTTTTAATGTGGGGCTGACTTACTATCAAAAGCAAAGGCCCTCGGGACTTTACCGCCAACAGGCCGGGGCCATATTCAACGGGTCTGTTTTTCATTGGCGCTATCTGCTGCAATACCGTCATGACCTGCTGTCCGGCAATTATCAACGAATACGGCTGATGCTGTTTTACGCCTTCCGGCAGTCCAATCTTACCCTGGAGGCCAGCAGCCAAAAACCGGAAATATACGAGGATCTGTTTCGCCAATTGTTTGAACTGGAAGCTTTTAACCAACTGAGGGTTGGCTATCGCTTCTTCCTGAACGACTATTCCTTTAATCTGCGTGTGGCCGCCACCCTGTTTAGCGAGGGACGGTCTTCGGCACGGATTAATTTTTCGGTAAACCGTAAGTGGGGCGGTCTGGGCATTGTTTACGAAAACGGCTACTTCGGTCAGCGAAGCGGACTGACGGGGAGACTGAATTACGATCTGACGGCAGCCCTGGCGGTTTATATGAGCAGCAGCTATTATAACTATGAACGGCGGCTGATCAGCGCACCCGATGAAGCCACGGCTCTGGCGGCCGGTATCCGTTACCACATTAACGAACAAAGCTATGCCGATGTGCAATTGCAGCAGGGCATTAACCGGGTTTATGCCTCGGAACTGAGAGGGCTGTTGCGTTTTAACTACAGATTTAATCAATAAGCGGTCTTGTTATGTATAAAAAAATATTACTCCTGTTCCTGTTGATCCCGGGTGGTTTATGGCCGCTATACGCTCAGGCTCCCGCCGACAGCATTATCTTTTCCCATAATTATCATATTTCCGAAGAGGAGATGGATTGCGGCGACTGCCATGATGCCGTGGAGACCAGCCGCAGCGGACATGATGATCTGTTACCGCAAAAGGCCGTATGTGCCGATTGCCACGAGGTGGAAGATAAAACCGAATGTACCACCTGCCACACCCATCCCGATGTGGCTGTCAACTTTAAACGCATCAGCACCTACAGCGAAAAATTTACGCACGAGAAACATATCCTCGTCGGCATGGAGTGTCAGAGCTGTCATGAGGATGTGATAGCCTCCGGGGAAGTGCTGCCTCCGGACTTTCCCGATATGATCACCTGCATGGACTGCCACGAAAGGGAACGGGTGGATGATCGCTGCCGGACCTGCCACACACGGCGCGAATCCCTGGTGCCCCGGGATCATTTAATCGATTTTAAACACAGTCACGGTGTGCTGGCCCAGGTATCCGCCGGCAGCGGGGCCCATGAAAAAACCTGCAACACCTGTCATACCGTGGACTATTGCCAAAGCTGCCACTCCGGCCAGAACCTGGAGCGGAACATACATCCCATCAACTACACCTTTATACATTCCTATGACGCGCAGAATGAGGAAAACAACTGCATGACCTGCCACGAGGATCGTAACTTCTGCGCCTCCTGCCATGCGGCCAATAATGTTTTGCCCCAAAGCCACCGCGTGGGCTGGAGCAACACGATTCCCGGTGACGGCGGCCAGCATGCCCTGGAAGCGCAGATCAACCTGGAGAATTGTATGAGCTGTCATGAAAAGGATGTTGCCACTATTTGCCAAACATGTCATACCAGGTAGGATTATGAAAAATTTTTTAAACGGGATATTTGTTGTGGCCGCCCTGATTCTGGCGGGCTGTTCGGAAAAACAAAGCGTACAAAGCCCAACCCATCCGGCGGGCTGGAACGATGTAAGCTCGGCTGAGTTTCACGGTAAATTTGTGGATGAAAGCATCTTTAAAAGCAAGAGTTGCCAAACATGCCACGGTGAAGATTATCAGGGGGGAACATCACAGGTATCGTGCTATACGGCGGGCTGCCACGCCAGTTATCCGCATCCGCAGGGATTTGCCGACAGCAGCAACGCGCAAAACTTTCATGCCGGTTTTATCCGCTCCGTGGTGAAGTGGGATATCCGGGGATGTCAAAGTTGCCATGGCGCCGACTATGCCGGGGACGGTAAGAACCCTCAAAAGAACTGTCTGACCTGCCACACGGAGACCAACGGACCGGAAGCCTGCAACACCTGTCACGGTAACGATGTGAACAATGCCCCGCCAAAAGATCTAAGCGGTAACCTGTTACCTTCCTCCCCGGGGGTGGGCGCGCACCAGATTCATGTGGCCGATACCAGCCTGACACTGCAGCTCTATAACCGTTGTGAAAGCTGTCATAAAACGCCGCTCATAGCGTATGTTCCGGGGCATATCGATAAAGCCGACGGGCAGGCGGAAATTCATTTTGATTCCCTGGCGCTGTCCGGGGAAGGAACCGCATGGTCAGGCAGTAGTACCCGTTGTGACAATGTCTACTGTCATGGGGCTTTTACCCTGCACCGGGACTCCAGCGCTTTTACCTTCGGATACGCCGATTCCCTTATCCGGGGCAATTATCAGCCAAAGATATGGACGGATACCGGCGGCACGCCGGGAAGCTGCGGCGGTTGCCATGATATGCCGC
Source organism: Calditrichia bacterium (assembly GCA_026991535.1). Taxonomy (GTDB): domain Bacteria; phylum Calditrichota; class Calditrichia; order Calditrichales; family J004; genus J004. The sequence continues at coordinate 13,270 of JALXBH010000154.1, forward strand.
CCAGGGGACATGTGGCGGCCACCACCTGCAATGCCTGCCATGGACGGGTGGTGGATGGCGGGAATAACATTATCGACAAGCGCCTGCATATCAACGGTAAAACAGAACTTTTCTGATCAGGCTTTCCTTTTAAAAGGCCAGCGGAAGAAGCCCTTGATCTCATTTTTTTTCGCCGTTTCCGCATCCAGGCCGGCAGCGGCGGATATTTTTTTATACAAACGCTCGACGGAGATTTCCCCCGTTTTCCTGTCTACCAGCGTGCCGTGCCGGAAAATGAGAAAGGTGGGCACCCCCATCACTTTGAATCGCCTGGCCAGTTGCGGCGCCTTTTCCACATTCAGGCTGAACAGTTGGAAATCGTCGTGTTCCCCGGCCATCCGTTCCAGCCGGGGTGCCATGGCCTTGCAGGAAGAGCACCATGGCGCGCGCATAAATAGCACAATGGTTTGTGCATCGCTGTTTATTATGTCGTTTTCAAAAGAGTCGGCGGTGACTTCTTTCATTTTTTTCTCTCCTAATAGGTTTACCATAACTTAAGACATGATTTTTAAAATATCAGTAATATTTATTACATTGTCCGAAATCAACGGAGGATATATGAAACGCGCATTGCTTGGTCTGTTTGTTTTGTTGATCGTTATTCAGTTTGTTCCCGTGGATCGTGCCAACCCGGATAGCGATCCGGCCCTGGCCCTGCGCGCCGACAGCGCCGTGCAGGATATTTTTCAAAGAAGCTGCTTCGACTGCCACTCCAATAAGTCCAGTTGGCCCTGGTACAGCTATGTAGCGCCCGTTTCCTGGTTGGTGGCCGACCATGTGCATGAGGGACGCAAGGAGCTGAATTTTTCGGTCTGGAATACCTACAGCCCCAAACGCCAGTCTAAAAAGCTGAAAGAGATTGTGGAGGAACTGGAAGAAGGTGAAATGCCTTTACCGCCCTATCTGATTACCCATCCTGACGCCGCCATGAGCGAAAGTGATATACAGCTGATAAGAATGTGGGCCGCGCAAACGGATACCATGTATGTGGAAACGGAAAAGAGAAAAGAGTGAAAAAAGCACTTCTCCTTTTGTCCTTTCTTGTTCTTCTAAGTCCGAAGATTGTTCCGGCACAGCAAACACCGGCCTTGTCTCCGGAAAAGAATGTGTGGGTGGGACTTACCATTGGCCCGGCTTTGTCGGGATATGAGCCGGGATTGACAGGCCGGGCCACCGTCCAATACGCCTCCTCGGCTACCATATATTCACTGGAATACATGAGCTATTCCAATTTTTTATTTAATCCCCTGGATAAATCCCTTGAGCTCTCCGCTTTCGGCCTTATGTATGGGCGGATCAAACGCTATGATTTTTTTAAATTGACTTTTTCCGCCGGTCTGTCGCTGGTAAAGCTGAGTGAGGGTTCCAAAGAACGTTATACCTTTGGCCTGCCTCTGTCGGCCCGGTTCATTCTGACGCCCATACGGCTGGTTGCCGTCGGCGTAAAACTCTATGCCCGCTATATCCCCGGTAACTCCGTGGCCGGGGTCGGTTTCGGTTTCTATTTTGGTAAGGTGCGCTGATTTTTGACTCTGTATTGACAGGGCCCGGATAATTCGGGAGCTGAAAGCAGGACAGGTCTGCGTAATTGTGTAACCCATGATTGTCATCGTGGGGGAAAGGCATGCCCGGCAAACCGGTTCAGCGGTTTACGGGAAGCGCGCTGCCACCGATAACGGAAAAGTCCTCATTTCCCAATAAACACGCATTGTTCGCGGCATTCAACATGATACCTGATTCTCTCCGCCCCCTGAAAAATGAAAAACCCCCGCCGTGCATAAGGGAATTAACGGCGAGGGTTGGAGGGAGTTTTTTAATGGGTTCAGGCTTCTTTGACTTTAGCCGTTTTTTTGTCATACCGCTCCTCGATCCATTGATAGATCATCGGCAATACAAACAAGGTTAAAAAGGTGGCCGAAACCAGCCCGCCGATAACTACCGAGGCCAGGGGCCGCTGTACTTCGGAACCGGGGCCGGTGTTAAAGGCCATCGGTAAAAAGCCCAGGCTGGCCACCAGGGCGGTCATTAACACCGGACGCAGACGGTCGGCCGCGCCGTTCATTACCGTATCTTTTATGGAATGTCCCTGACGGCGCAAGGCGTTCAGATGATCCACCAGAACGATACCGTTGAGTACGGCCACGCCAAAGAGGGCCACAAAACCGATACTGGCCGAAACCGACAGGTAAAGATCACGCAGCCACAACATGGCGATACCGCCGGTCATGGCAAAGGGCAGGTTCAGGAACACCAGAAGCACATAGCGCATCCGGCCAAACATCAGATACATCAGCCCCAGAATGATGAACAGGGCCAGAGGCACTACCAGCAACAGGTGGGTCATGGCGCGCTGCTGGTTCTCAAAGGAACCGCCGTATTCGATAAAGTAACCGCCCGGTACATGCACCCTGGCGTCGATAACCTCCTGCAGTTGTTTGACATAGCTGCCGATATCGATATCCTTGAGATTGGCGCCGACGATGGCCCGCCGCCAGCCGTTTTCCCGGGCGATTTCCCGCGGGCCTTCCTGGCTGATGATACGCGTGACGCGTTTAAGGGGAATGTAACCGCCGTTGGGCAGATAGACCGGGGTTTCCATGATGGCGGCGAAGGAATCGCGCATCTCATGGGGGTAGCGCACCACAATGGCAAAACGGCGCTGTCCTTCAAAAACCTGGCCCACTTCACTGCCGCCGATGCCCACTTCGATTACCCGTTGGACATCATCCACATTCAGGCCAAAGGAGGCCACCGACTCGCGGTCGATTTCGATATTCAGGTAAGGTTGACCGACCGACTGTTCCACAAAGTAGTTATCCGTTCCCGGCAGGCCGGCGATCAGTCCGGCAATGTCTTCGGCAACCCGGTTCAGGGTATCCAGTTCCTCGCCAAATATCTTTACGGCCAGATCGGATTTAACCCCGCTGGTCAGCTCATCCACGCGCATGGCGATAGGCTGCGTGAAGTTGTAGGAGAGCCCCGGTTCGTTCTTCAGATACGGTTCGATCAAATCCTGGATTTTCTGCTTGGTCATTCCCGGACGCCAGCTCTCCCGGGGGTATAGTAAAACCCACACATCGGTTTGATGCACGCCCATCCAGTCGTTGGCCAGGTCGGAGCGGCCCGTTTTTGGCACCACCGTGCGGATTTCGGGAATCTCCCTTTTCAGGATACCCGCCAGCCAGTTGGCGTTTTCCACGGACTCTTCCAGGGTTACGCTGGGCATGCGTACCTGTTCGATGAGGATCGACCCTTCATCCAGCTCGGGGAGGAATTCCGTGCCCGAACGCAACATCATCACCAGGGAAACAAAAAAGATAAAGCCGGCCGCGCTTAATACCAGCGCCTTATGGGCCAGATGCCAGCCCAGCACTTTCCTGTAACGCGGCAGCAGCCACTCCATCAGGCGGTTGCGCATCAGTTTTACGCCTTTGCCGCGGAAGACCAGGGCCGATATGGCCGGCACATAGATCATGGCCAGAATCAGGGATCCCAGTACCGCCGTGGCCACGGTGATGGCCATGGGCCGGAAGAGGATGCCTTCCATGCCGGAAAAGGTTATGATGGGCACATAAACCATCAGGATGATCAGTACGCCGAAAAAGATGGGCCGGGCCACCTCGCGCGCGGCGGCGCCGATGGTTTCGGTAAAACTCTTCTTGCCCTTGTTTTGCAGACGATGAACGATGTTTTCCATCATCACCACCGAACCGTCCACCACCATGCCGAAGTCGATGGCCCCCAGACTCATCAGGTTGGCCGCCAGACCGAATTCGCGCATACCGATAAAGGCAAAGAGCATGGAAAAGGGAATTACCGAGGCGACGATCAGCGCCCCGCGGATTTCACCCAGCAGGAGCAGCAAGACCACGATGACCAGAAAGCCGCCTTCCATGAGGTTGGTGATCAGAGTGCCGGTGGTACGCTCGATAAGATCCGATTGATCATAAAAAGGGACAATCTCTACCCCTTCGGGCAGCCCCTTGTTTACCCGTTCAATCTGTTCACGTACATTTTGGATCACCTCCTGACCGTTGTAGCCGCGCAGCATCATTACGATGCCGGTGACAATCTCTCCCTCGCCGTCCTGGGTGACGGCCCCCTGCCGCAACTGGCGCCCCAGCCGGATATCGGCCACCTCCTTTAAAAAAACGGGCCGGTCGGGCAGACGGGTGACGATGATGTTTCCGAAATCCTCCAGGCTGTTAATCTGTCCGAAACCGCGGATGATATATTGTTCGCGGTTGTGCTCCAGATAGTTGCCGCCGGAAACACTGTTGTTGCCGGCGATGGCCTCCATCACCTGCTTCAGGCTGATGCCCAGGGAACGCAGTTTCCCCGGGGCGACGATGACGTCATATTGTTTGACAAAGCCGCCGAAGGAGTTGATTTCCGTAACCCCGCGTACCTTTTTAAGCTGTGGAGCGATCAACCAGTCCTGAAAGGTACGCAACTCGGTGAGGGAGTAGCCCTCGCCCCGGACCACATATTGATAGATCTCCCCCAGGGCGGTGGAAATGGGCCCCAGTTGTGGCGATGAAACCCCTTCCGGCAGATCGCCGGCAATGGCCTGCACCCGCTGGCTGACCAGCTGCCGGGCAAAGTAGATATCGGTGTTTTCGTCAAATTCCACCGTTACGGCGGAGAGACCGAACTGGGAAATAGAGCGTACCTCCTTAACATCGGGCAGGCCGCTCATGGCATTTTCGATGGGAAAGCTGACCAACTGTTCCACATCATAAGGCGAATAGCGCCCGGCCTTGGTAATCACCAGCACCTGTATCGGTGTTACATCGGGAAGGGAGTTGATGGGAATCTCTTTAAGCGACTGAATGCCGCCGAAGGCCATCAGCACCACCAGGAGCAGGGCGACAAACTTCTGTTGTAAACTGAAATTGATTAAGCGATCAAACATAGTGTTATCCTGTTATTCTTCACCGTAGGCGCTAAAACGGTCCAGCGCTTTCAGGGTGAATACCTGGTTGACGGCTACCCGGTCTCCCGGCGTAAGTCCTTGGGTTATAATGATTTGCTTGCCGTTGTTGCGG
>JALXBH010000155.1 GCA_026991535.1 Calditrichia bacterium
CGTGTTAAGATTGTTACCGCCGCTGGTGATCACCTATGAGCAGCTTGACCGGGTTGTGGAAAAGGTGGCCCGCGTACTGGAGCCAAGCTCTCCCTAAAGGGCCGGGCTGTTAAAAGCCCGGGTTCTTTGATCCCAACCCTTTCATAGCCACGGCTTTCAAGCCGTGGGACAAGGGAGCTCCCCCTCATTTCCGCGCTTTAGCGCCAGACACCGCATACTTCCGGTCATAAAGCGCCGCCCGGCGTTAATATATTCCGTTTGTTTTATTACAGTTAAAGTCATCCCTGTCCGAAATTAAGAATAAACGGGAGGTCAAATGGGTAAGCATGCTAAAAACACTTTTATCGATGGCAAGGGTAAGGAACATAAAAAATACAGAGACGATAACAGGCTGACCAAAGCCTTTTATGAGTATGAACTGGCCCGCCTGCAGGAAGAGCTGGTAAAACTGCAGTACTGGGTAAAGGAAAAAGGGCTAAAGGTGGCCATCGTTTTTGAAGGACGCGGCTCCGCCGGCAAGGGCGGGGTGATCAAGCGCATCACCGAGCGCATGAACTCCCGCATTGCCCGTGTTGTAGCCCTGCCCAAGCCCACCGACCGGGAGAAAACCCAGTGGTGGTTTCAGCGCTACGCGGCACAATTGCCCGCCGCCGGAGAAATTGTTCTGTTTGACCGCAGTTGGTATAACCGCAGCAATGTGGAATGGGTGATGGGTTTTGCCACCGAGGCCCAGGTGCAGGAGTTTCTGCGTTCCTGCCCGGAATTTGAGCGGATGCTGGTGCGTTCGGGCATCATCCTGCTAAAGTACTGGTTTTCCGTAAGCTATGAAGAGCAGCGCCGCCGCTTTGAGAGCCGCAACCGCACGCCACTCAAAAGGTGGAAGCTGAGCGAAATGGATCTGGAAGAACATCGCCTTTTCGTGCAGTATTCCAAGGCCAAGGATATGACCTTTAAATATACCGATATCAAACAGGCGCCCTGGTATGTGGTACCGTCCGATGATAAGAAAAAAGCCCGGCTTAACTGCATTCACCATATTTTAAGCCAAATTCCCTACGAAGATGTGGTGCCGGATCCCGTTAAGCTGCCCGACATGGAAAAAGAGGCCTATATCCGTCCGCCGCTGGAAGACCAGACTTTTGTACCACAGGTATATTAAAACGTTGGTTAAAAAATATCTTACAGCGAGGCATAAAGCCATAACGGGACATTGTCTTCTAAGGAAGCGCCTCCATTTCTCCACGCATCAGCGCAACCGTCCGGGCCATGAAACCTCACGCCAAGTCACCAGACGGATATAGTTTTTAGAGATGATTTTCCTTGAAGGCCACCCGCGGCAGCTACCATAAATGCCAGGCATAGATTAAAAAGAGATAACGCCCCACCTTGGAAACCGTAACTAGCAGCAGAAACAGGTAAAAAGGCGCCCGCAGCATACCGGCCACCACCGTGATGGGATCGCCGATTACCGGTACCCAGGCCAGCAGCAGGCTGTACATACCGTATCGCTTAAAGCGTTCCCGCGCGCGGACAATGCTCTCCTCCTTCATGCGAATCACTTTTTCCAGCAAAAAACGGCTGCCCTTCAAACCGATATAATAATTAACCACCGAGCCCAGCACATTGCCGGCGGAGGCGGCCAGCAACAGGGCGCTTACGTTGTGCTGCTGCTCCAACTGAACCAAAAGCAGGGCCTCGGAACTGAAAGGAAGGATGGTGGCCGCCAGAAAGCTGCTGCCAAATAAAACCCAATAAGGGTAAAGAGAGAACACGCTTACCCTGCGCTCCCCTTTTCCGGCAGGTAATTCACCAGATGCCCGATAATCAGCGTGATCAGGGTACCGGTAAAGACAAACCAGCTCCAGTGCATCAGCGGCGCGTTCCCGCTGTACACCGGGTAGAGGCTGACAAAAAGCATGATGATCACCGCCCCGCCGAAGCCGGCCAGGGCATTACGCTCCCTCGCGCCGGGGATGAGCAGACCCATTAAAAAGGTACCAAGAAGTCCGCCATAGGTGATAGACGCGATGCCCAGAGCCACTTCGACCACGGAGTGGCTGAGCGGGATGAAAAGCATGGCAATACCCATTAAAATTCCGGCGGCCACCAGAGTGGCCACGCGGGATTGTTTTAAGGCCCCCGCTTCGCTGCGCCCTTTCTTTTTCCCCCGCAGATCCATAATAAAAACACTGGAAAGGGAACTCATGGAACCGGCCAGGGTGGACATGGCCGCGGCGAAGAGTCCGGCAATGATCAGCCCTTTGGCCCCCTGGGGCAGGGTGTGGATGATAAAGTAGGGAAAAATCTCATCGGCCTTGTGAAAGGGAGCGGCCGGATCATTCAGGCCGACGCCATTGTAAAAACTGTAAAGCAGCAGACCAATAAACAAAAACAGGGTAAACTGTATCATAACGATCACACCGGAACTGATGATGGCCTTTTGGCCGTCTCCCAGAGATTTGGTGGTCAGCAGGCGTTGAACGATAAGCTGATCCGTACCGTGCGAGGCCATGGAGAGAAAGGTGCCGCCGATAAAGGCCCCCCAAAAGGTGTAAGGTTCGGTAAAGAAGCCGCTGATGGAGCCGCCGAGGTCAAAATTAAACAGAGCGGTTTTTCCCGCTTCTATGGCCGGGGCCAGTGTCGCGCCGTTATCCAGTAACACATACAAGGCCAGCAACGCGCCGCCGATGTAGATAAACATCTGTATTACATCGGCCCAGATAACGCCCTTTATACCGCCCGTATAGGTATAGATCAGCGATACGGAGGCAATGATGATGATCGAGACAATATAAATCTGCACATTGGACCACTCCGCCAGGGCCGGAATGGTTTTAAAGATCAAAGCCAGGGGAATGGCCGTGGAAAAAAGACGCACGCCATCGGCGGCGATACGGGTGAGCATAAAAATGACCGAGGCCAGCTTTTTGGTACGCAGACCGAAGCGCTGCTCCAGAAACGTATAGGCGGTTTCCATTTTACCCCCGGCGTAAGCCGGCAGGAAAACAAAGGCGATGATCACCCGCGCGGTTAAAAAGCCCAGGGTGAGTTGCAGAAAGGAGAGGTTGGTTAAATAAGCCAGTCCGGGGATGCTGATAAAAGTCAGGCTGCTGGTTTCGGCGGCCACAATGGAGAAAGAGACGGCCCACCAGGCCACGTTGCGCCCGCCCTGAAAATAGTCTGTTGTGGACTTTTGTTTCCCCCCCATCAACGAACCGAAGAGGGCAATGGCCACCAGATAGCCGACAATAACAATAATATCAATGGTTTCCAAATACATATTTTTTCCCCGGATAAAACGACACAATCATCACAGCCAATATATGTTTTTATATGATAAATTAGTAATAAACATAAAGTATTGTCCGAACATTCCTCTTTAACTTACTTCAAAAGGAAGCCCTATGTCCCTGAAAGCACTGATCATTGATGATGAACAGGCCCTGCGCGAAATCATTTGCGAAGTGCTGAAGCATATGCAGATCGAAACGGTTTCCGTTTCATCCGGGCAAAAGGCCATCGATTTTTTTCTTTCCAACGGGGAAAAGGTTGATCTGATTTTTTTGGATGTCAACATGCCGGGCATGGATGGCCTGGAAACCTATGAGCAGATTCGCCGTCATGTACCGGAACACCCCATCGTTTTCATGTCCGGTTATGACGCCCGTGAGGAGGTCGAGGCCTTAAAACCGCAAGCTCCGTATATTTTTCTGAAAAAACCGTTCAGTATGTCCCAGTTGATGCAGACGGTTAAAGAGATCACGCCTTAATCTTTTTTCATGGAAAGACCGATGCGTCCGCGCTCCAGATCGATGGAGATGACTTTTACGTCCACCACGTCGCCAACGGCAACAACCTCCAGGGGATTTTTTACATAGCGCTCGGCCATGCGGCTTACATGTACCAGACCATCCTGTTTAACGCCGATATCGACAAAGGCGCCGAAATCCACCACGTTACGCACCGTCCCCTTCAGCCACATGCCCTCCTTAAGGTCTTCCATTTTTAAAACATCGCTTTTAAAGATCGGTTTGGGCAGGCTGTCCCGCGGGTCGAGTCCGGGTTTTTCTATATTGGCGATGATATCGCGAAAGGTAGGCTCGCCGATGCCCAGCTCTTCCAGCAAGGTCTGCAGCTCTTCCCGGATGTTTTTTATCTTCAGCTTGAGCATGTTTCCTTCCTTGCGGATGTCGCTGATCTTAAACTTTTTAAGCAGCTTTTCCGTGGCGGCGTAGGACTCCGGGTGTATGGAAGTGTTATCCAGAGGATTGTCGCCATCGGGGATGCGCAAAAAGCCGGCGGCCAGCTCATAGGCAACTTCACCGATACCTTCCACCTCCATCAATTGCCGGCGTGATTTAAACTTTCCGTGCTCATCCCGGAATTTAACAATATTCTGGGCGGTGCGGCTGGTCAGTCCGGATATGTGACGCAGCAGGGAAGCAGAGGCGGTGTTCAGGTTTACCCCCACGGAGTTTACGCAACTTTCCACCACATGGCCCAGCGACTCGCTCAGCTTTTTCTGGTTGATGTCATGCTGATACAGCCCCACGCCGATACTTTTGGGATCGATCTTTACCAGTTCGGCCAGGGGGTCCTGCAGACGGCGGGCGATGCTGATATTGCCGCGCATGCTGGCCTCCAGGTCGGGAAACTCCTCGCGGGCGATTTTTGAAGCGGAGTAAACCGAGGCGCCGGCTTCACTGACGATGATATACTCCACGGTACGCGCCGGTTTCATTTCCGCAATCAATTCGGCGGCCATCTGCTCTGTTTCGCGGCTGGCGGTGCCGTTACCGATGGCGATGATGGCGGCGTCGTATTTTTCGATCAAACGGCGCACATCGCTTTGGCCTTTAAAAACTGATTCTGCGGCGGATGGGGGTAAATGGTCAGTCCCTCCAGGTATTTTCCCGTTTCATCGATCACGGCCACTTTACAGCCGGTACGGAAACCGGGGTCTATGCCCAAAATCTTTTTTCCACGAACAGGGGGTTGCAACAAAAGGTTCTTCAGGTTTTTGGCAAAAATCTCGATGGCGTGAGCATCGGCCTTTTCGGTAAGGGCGTTGCGTACCTCACGTTCAATGGAGGGGGCAATCAGCCGTTTATAGGCATCGGCCAGGGCTTGTGTTACCTGTTCCCTAAAGGCCCCCGGCACGCCGGTCATAACGCGGCGGGCAATCAATTGCTCCATAATGCCCTCATCTACGGAAACGGAAACGCGCAGCACCCCTTCGCTTTCTCCGCGGTTGATGGCCAGTATGCGATGGGGAACGATTTTGGATACGGGTTCGCTGAATTCATAATACATTTCAAAGGGAGTGCGCCCTTCCACCTTTTTGGCATCGGCAGTTAACAGGCCCCGGGCAAAGGTTTCTTCACGGATGTCCTTACGGATATCGGCGTCTTCACTGACCCATTCGGCGATGATATCCCGCGCGCCCTGCAAGGCCTGACTGCTATCCTCCACCTCTTTTTTGGTGTTAACAAAAGCAGCGGCCAGAGCTTCCGCATCCCGGATATCGGTTTCCCGGCGTCCCAGAAGCATTTCGGCCAGGGGCTCCAGCCCCTTTTCGCGGGCTACAGTGGCCCGGGTGCGTTTTTTCGGCTTGTAGGGCAGGTAAAGGTCTTCCAACTCCTGCATTTTTGTGGCCGCTTCAATACGCTTTTTCAATGCCTCCGTCAGCTTGCCCTGCTCTTCTATGGAGCCAATAATGGTTTCCTTACGCGCTTCCAGGGCGCGCAGGTAATGGATGCGTTCTTCCACGGCACGGATTTGCTCCTCATCCAGTGAGCCGGTATGTTCCTTGCGGTAACGGGCGATAAAAGGCACCGTCTTGGCGTCGTCCAACAGGGCAACGGTGTTTTTTACCTGCAGAGGATTCAGGTTGAGTTCATTGGCAATAAGTTGAAACATGGTTGCGTCGTTCATGGATCTTCCTTTTATAGCATGGTTTTATTTAGCGGAGCGGCTAATTTAAAACAGGGAGACGATTTTGCAAAGCGCTTTACAAAAAATATATGGAGCGGAAGGCCGGGTCTTTCCACTCAGCGACAGAACGGCAGTGCTATCAGGCGATACCCGGCTATGCATGTACGGAAAAATCGATTTCACCCCGGATACGGATGAAACCGATATGTCATTTTTAATACTATCCGGTTAAACTTTAGGGGAGAGGCTACATTTTATCTACATAATTGTAGAGTTCGTTGTTTTCGCGATGTATGCGTTTACTCAGAGCGCCAAAAAGATTTTTTGTTTCGGCCACAAAGGTGGCGGGGTCTTTTTGTATGGCTGCCGGACTGGGCCACTTCTGCGAATAGCTTTTAACCACATCGGCAATATTGCCCATTTCGCTTATATATCTCTCGGCCAGGCTTTTTGCTTCCGGGTTTCCGGCATTGAGCAGGCGGGGGTAAAGGGCCTTGTCTTCCGCGGCCAGATGAACGTTCAGCTTACCCAAAAGCTTTGAAAGCAATGTTCGCACTTCCGAGGCGTTCTGGGAAAGACTGTGTGTATCCAGCTTTCCGGAAATTTCACCGGCCACCTGCAGCAAATCATCATGCTGCCTTCGATAACTATCCGTTCGTCTCATAATTCCTCCTGTTGTTTAAGACACTTTGGACTGAAATTATCTGTATCGATCGGGTGGGCCAAAACTTCACAGATGTGAAATATGTGGTGCGGATCTGACCATCGTCATAAACAGATTAGTGATTTTCGGGGAAGGGACGGTTTTGACGGTTGCGGTTCAACCCAGTTGGTTCAGGGCTTCCATAATGGCGTCATCCCCGGCCAGGGCGCCCATGCCCTCCTCGCCGTCGGCCAGAACCTTGCTTACGGGGTGGATAATGTGTAAATCATAAACGCCGGCCAGTTTTTGCAGATGTTCTTCGGTAAAGGGATTATCCCACATGGCGGTATTCATGGCCGGGGCCAGCACCAGAGGACGGTCTTTCAGGGCGCGCACGGCGGAGGTGAGCAGATTGTCACAGATACCGCCGGCCAGTTTGGCCAGCGTATTGGCGGAAAGCGGCGCGATCAAAAAAACATCACACCAGCGTGCCAGCTCGATATGCAAAACGCCGCTCCGGTTGTACCATTCATCCTCATCAGTATGGCAGGGATGTCCGCTCATAACGGAGAGGGCCTGAGGAGCGACAAAAGCTTTGCTGTGGTTGGTGATTATTGTTTTTACCTCATGGCCGTTCTTTTTAAGCTGAGAAACCAAATTGGGAATCCGGTAGGCGGCAATGGAGCTGCTGATACCCAGTAATATCTTCATACCTGATCTGCCTTGTTTAAATAGAGTTTGTTTATGGCCATTCGGGTGGTCAAATGCAGAAATTTAACAAAATCGAGTAAATAGTTCTTGCCCTCCTTTTCGGAAAGATAATAAAAGGGGTTCATTACCGTGGAGCGCAAAACAAACAGGCCGTCCCTGTTATAGGAGGTTTCATCAATGCCAAAGGATTGCAGCAGGGGTCTGAGAGAGTCATAGGCATATTGATCCCGCTCAAAACGTGTGCGGGAGACAAAATAGGGCTGTCCGTAGGGCGGCTTGTAACCGATGTCCGCACCGCTGATGGTCAGGTGTTGGTATATGTTTTGATTCAACCGGTTTAACTCTTCCAGGGGCAGAATGTCAATGGCGGGTTGGGCGCCGCTGCCTTTTACCGGGCTGGCTATAAAACAGACGATATTGGTATCCGGCGTGTAGAGCGGATGAAAGGTGAAGGGCCGGGCCACGTTGTTACTGTATTTCTGAAAATCATGAATTTCCGCTTCTATCAGGCTGAACATGCGGCTGTGGTTGCGCAGATAGTGGTTGAGCTTTTGGGCATTTAACAGGTTTGTGCGTACAATTTTACCGTGGCCGTGGGTTTTTAGCGGGATGGTTTTATGGGAAAGCCAACAGGCCGCGGCCGCCGCGCCGGGCTTGCTGCCCTCCAGAATATAGGGCCCTATGGCATGAATATGGCTATGATCGTCAATATTCTTTATCCCCTCTTCGATATCGGAAATATATTGTGCCTTATGGGTGATCAGCTCCGTGACCAAGCCGTTTTTAAAGGCAATGATACCGGCGGGGTACGGTATATAACCCATCTTGTGCGGATCAATGGTAACCGAATCGGCATGGGGCATGTTTAAAAATGAGCGTATGACCTCGGAGTCCTCCCAACGAATGGTTTCCTCCAGGGTCTCTTCCCCGGGATCGGAAACGGGCAATTCCGTCTCTTCACGCATTTTTAAAATATCCATGTGACCGGCAACGCTTTCGTCCGCGCGGGGAGCGGCCTGTTCATCCAGGGCTTCATGGCCGCAAAACAGGCTGCGCACATAGCCGCCCCAGGCGGCGTCCGCATGCAGCCAAAAAGAACGGTTTTTTTCTTTCTCCAGCTCTTTTCTTAAGGTCTGTATACGGTGGATGGGATCAACGGCCCCTTCCTCGGTGGTGCCCATCACACCGATCACCGCCACGGTATAACTCTCCTTATCCTGAGAAAAAAGCATTTCCCTTAGCGCGGCCGTATCCATGCGGAATTGCGGGGTAATGGGTACGGGTATCACATGGTCTTCGCCGTAGCCCAAAATATTGACCGCCTTGGCGATACTGTAGTGGGCGGTGGTGGAAACATAGAGGCGCGGAACCAGGCCGATGGCCTGCTGAATGGCAAAATAGCCCCTTCGGCCCGGATTAAAGCGGCTGTTGTGAATATGTTCGTTAATTTTTTTAAAAGTATTTTCCGGGGATTGATGAAGTTCATTGATAAGATGGCGCCCCAGAAACTTTATCAGCTTTATGGCTCGGTTAGGGGGCAGGTGCAATAAATGATGCGGTGTGAGACGGCGAATATCGTGTTGCCGGCGATCGGCGGTTTTCAGGGGCAGGGCGATTTTTTCACGCTGACAATATTCCTGTACGATGAGCGGAACAAACTGGGCCATGCGCGCCACCCACAGGGCTTCGATATTGGCCACCGTGCCGCCGGAGGTTATATGCGCCCAGCTTTCCCCGGCGTCATAGCCGATCATTTCGGATATCATGCGGCCCACTTCCAGCTCCAGGCGCACGGTGACCGGCGCGGCTTCGTCGGTAACGTTGTTGGGGTTGTACAGCATGCCGGCAAAATAGCCCAAAACACCGGGCATGGTCTGCTCGGAAAGCATGTGGGCGATGTAACGTGGCGAATAGAAGGGAAAGTGCGCTTTCAGATCGTTGAGCACATTGTCCAGATTGGAAGTCATATAGTCAAACCAGGGCTCGTGCTCCCTGCGGCGCATGCGGTTAACCACAATGGGGTCCTGGGGGAAATAGTTCCGCCGCCAATAGACATAATCCTGAAAAATGTAGCCAAAGAGGCTGGACCAGATTTCACTGTGTTCGCCCTTGGGCCCCAGAAACCAGGCGGCTAGGGGGTGGTCGTCCGCGGAGAGCTGTTTTTCTTTTGGAGGTCTCATCTCTTTCCCTTGTAAGCGTTTTTGCTAAGATACGACATAAAACCGATGCTCCGAAACAATATTTCCCCGGGGGAGGGCGAAAAACATCCCTGTGGAAAACGCCGGGCTTAACCGAGGCCGAATATTTTTTTAAACATCATGCCGGCCATGCGCGGGTTTTCCTTTAGCCGGCGGGTGGAATAGGCATACCACTCCCTGCCGTAAGGCACATAAACACGCAGGCGGTGCCCCTCTTTAACAATGATGTCGCGCAACTGCGGATCGACGCCCAGAAGCATCTGAAACTCATATTTTTCCCGGGGGATATTAAAATCGTGTATCAGGCGCTGAGCGTGCCATACCAGCTTTTCATCATGGGTGGCAATACCCACATAGCAACCTTCCGCCCGTAAAAGGCGCTCCAGGTTGTACTTATAGCTTTCGTTTATGATGGCCATATCCTTATAGGCGATATCACGCGATTCCACATAAATGCCCTTACAGAGGCGCAAATTGGCGCGCTGTTCCATCAGGTGGGCAATGTCATCGTTGGTGCGCCGCAGGTACGCCTGAATAACGGTGCCCACATGCCCGTTATACTTTTCCTTATAGCGCAAATAGAAATCGATAGTATTTGTGGTGGTGGTATGATCCTCCATATCTATGCGCACAAAGTTGTTCAGTTCGCGGGCCTTTTTAATGATGCGTTCGATGTTTTCAAAGCAAAAGGCGTTATCCAGCAACAGGCCCATATGCGTGGGTTTAAGCGAAATGTTGGCGTTAAGCTTCAGGCGGCTTATCTGTTCCAGCATCTCGATATATTCATCGGCGGCGGCGATGGACTGCTCCCTGCGCTCAACCTCTTCGCCCAGCAGGTCCAATGTGGCCATGATGCCCCTGGCGTTCAGCTCTTTTACAACCTCCAGGGCGTCCTTCATTTCCGGCCCGGCAATATACTCCCGGGAAAAGTAACCCACCAGGGGTTTGGGAACCAGCGGCAGGCT
The DNA here is from genome assembly GCA_026991535.1 of Calditrichia bacterium. Classification (GTDB taxonomy): domain Bacteria; phylum Calditrichota; class Calditrichia; order Calditrichales; family J004; genus J004. The sequence continues at coordinate 10,452 of JALXBH010000155.1, forward strand.
CCATACCACCATTTTATCCAATAGACTCATTTCAACCTCTGTATTCTGAAATTCCTCGCCAAAAATACTTTTAAATATATCAAGGCGAAACATGGCAAGCAAACCCATAAACGTAATTTTAATCACGGATCGGGGTTGGTTTTTTGGGCGGAGGGTCTTAAAATGAGTCATGCTGTTATTAATCCTTCTTTTGCTCTTGTCCGCGCTCTATTTTACCCTGGTTTTGTATACCCGCTTTTTATTACGACCACGAACGTGCCCCGCAAGGCCGGCCCGTTTTTTTTCGGTGATTATTGCCGCCCGTAACGAAAGCGCCCGGGTTTTGCCGCTCATCGCCTCGCTGCGCCGTCTGGATTACGATGAAGCGCTGCGGGAAATTATTTTTGTGGATGACGGTTCCACGGATGACACAGGCGCGTTGATAGAGCGGGAAATAACCACGCTGCCCGGTGCGCGTCTGATCCGGCTGCGGGAAAGCGACCGCCTTTTGCCCGGAAAGAAAAACGCGTTGCATACAGCCATAATGCAGGCCTCGGGTGTCTTTATTGCCGTAACCGATGCCGATTGCAGTGTGCCTCCCGGATGGCTTGCGACCCTGAATAATTGTTTTGACGCCGGCGATGTTATGGCGCTGGGCCACGCCACCATAGGCGTACAGTCCGGCCTGTTAAACCTCTATCTGCGTTTTGATAATCTTTTTGCCGGCATAATGACGGCCGTGCCGGCCATGCTGGGCCTGCCCCTAAGCAGTGTGGGACGCAATATGGCCTACCGGCGGGAGGCCTATCTGAAAAGCGGCGGCTATCCGGAGCTGGCCCGCCATCGTAGCGGGGATGATGTTTTCCTGACGGAACTGTTCCGTAAAAAAATAAAGGGATATATCCGTTTTTGCGGCGGAGCCGGGTCGTATGTACGCACGCGGGTCCCGGAAACATTAAGGGAGATCCTCTGGCAGCAGATACGTAAAAACAGTAAGCTTATCCATAAATCGCCTCCGGCGCTGGTGCTTACCTTCTTCCTGCTGGCTTTTCATCTTTTGTTGCTCTATATGCTTTTTTGGCCCGGCTATATCCTTCCCGCCCTTGGCCTGCTGGCCGCAAAGTTTATTCTGGAATTTTTAGCCCTGTGGCGGGCCTGTGACTTTTTTGATGCTCCCGAACTGAAAAAATCGCTGCCTATTTTTCAACTTATTTATCCCCCGCTTGTCGTTGTGCTGGCCCTGGCCGGCCTGACGGGCCTCTACAAGTGGAAACCTTAACACCCCCGGGGGGTATGAGAATTTGTGGCTCTTTTCGCTCTGGTAATTGTATGCCTGATTTACTATGTTTAGCGGAAGGGAGTGCTTATTGCCGAAACATTTTGAAAGGAGACCTGCCATGCGCTTTTTTTTAGCGGCCGCGGCCATCATGATGTTGCTGTTATCCTGTAAGGGTAACGATTTGCAAAACATCGACCTTACCTCCGGCGACCTGCCGGCGCTTAATACGGTGACCGTCGAAAGCGACTCCAACCGTTTTGTTTTTGAAACCCGGGCCGAAAAAATGAATCTGGAGCAAAGTTATCCGCTGGAGTTTGACGCCTCGAGGCTGCTTTTTATTGTTACCGTTACCTCCTACAGGGAGGGATCGGCAACCATGACCCTGTTGGATGCGGGTGGGAATAAGCTGCGGGAGGATGATTTAAACGGTAACCGTATACAAACGCTGCGCTTTACCCTTGCCGCCGCCCCCGCGCGCATTGATGTGAAACTGGAAGGTTACAGTGGCGAAATTTCCGTTGTTTACAAAGAAAACCAATAAATTCCGCAAGAAAAACGCCGTTCAAAAAAAACGGCGGGACAAAAAGGAGATCACCTGGTTTAAAGCCTGGCTTGGCGGATTGGGGCTTACATGGTTATGGTTGTATTTCTTTTTAAACGCCCCGGCCCGCCAAAAAATAGAAACAGCCATGCTGAATACCTTTGCCATTGCCGTTTTGGCTACCACCCTGGCCCTGGCCCTGGCCTGGGGATATGCCCTTACCGTCTATTATGCCCGAAGAAAGGGGCGCTTTACGGAGCAGGTGTCGGATATACTTTTTAGTACCTGGCGGGCTCTGCCGCAAATTTTGGGTCTGTTGTTTGGTTATGTTTTACTGGCTTATTTTCAGCAAAGTCAGCACTGGGCGCTGCCGCCGGTTCTTTTTTTTCTGGCCCTGACGGTAGCGCTGGTGGTCTTTCCCGAACTGGGAGATTTGCTGCTGGAGCGCATCGCCTACTTTCAAAAGTCGGATTTTTTTGACGCCATGCGTGTTTCAGGTGTGCGGGACAGCCAAATAATTAACTACGACATTCTTTTTAAAAACAGCCGCGTGCATATTTTAAACAAGCTTATCGCTGTTTTCGGCATGACTTTTTTCCTGCTCATCAGCGTGGACTTTATTGTATCCGTGGGATTGTCACAGTCGGTCAGTCTGGTTAACATGCCCAAAACCCTGGGCAACATACTGGCCCATATAGACAGTAAACAGGATATTCTGGCCATCGGTCGGGTGCTTTCACATCCGGGACAGTTTATCAGCCTCTTTTTTACGCATTTGCAGGGGGTATCCGTGGCCTTCATTATTGTTTTTTCCCTGCTGGCTCTTTATAAAATTTCGCAACATTTTTCCCGCCGTCTGGAGATATAGTGGCTGATAACTTGTCTTCCCTGAATATCAATATCCATACGGATCAGCGTTGTCTGGCCCGGGTGGAGTCCTTTGGCTTCGAAACGGGAAAAATCACTTTTTTGCTGGGGGAGTCCGGTATCGGAAAATCCCTGTTGAGCAAGGTCTATATGGGCATCATGCCGCCGAGGCGTCTTATTATTGACGTAAACGGAAAGCCATATGATCATCATTTCGCGCAAGCCCGCCGGGCGCCCCGGTTAAGGGACGGCTTTTTTGTTTTCCAGGAACCCTCAAGCCACTTTAACCCTATGCGTACCATCGGACAACAGCTAAACGAAGGACAATTGGGACGGCTGGGGCCCGAGGCGGGGAATACAGTATTGCAGGCTTTTTGGCCGGACAAAAGCGTCGCGGAAAATCTGCTAAAGGTTTATCCCAAGCCCTATCGTCCCAGCGGCGGGGAAAAACAGCGCCTGTTGCTGGCCATGGCTTTTAAAAAAATAGCCCTGTATCAGAAAAAGAAGAACACCGGAGACGCCCTGTTTATTTTTGATGAACCCTCGGGCAGTCTGGATAATGCGGCCCGCAACCGTTTTCTGGATGAACTGATTACCCGCTACCGGCAAAAGCCCTTTACAGCAGTGGTAATAACACATGACTATACCATTGTTTCCCACCTGAGCCGCCACTATGCCGGCCTGGCGGGAGAGGTGGCCTGGATGGAGCTTTTGCGTGATACAAAGGAGGAGGGACGTTTGTTGCTGAAACCGTTTCCTCATCATTCCTTTGAGGCCTGGCTGGCTTCGCTGGCGCCGGTACGTTCGCAACTGGATCACTCCGGACATGAAATTTTGCGGCTAAAGAGCGGGGTGAGCATCTGGGAAAGACGCTTTGCTTTTTTAGACGCTCGGGGCCGGGAAGTTGACTTTACGCTTAACCGGGGAGAAGCCACCTATATAAAGGCGCCAAGCGGTGTGGGTAAAACCACCATGGCCAAGATTATCATGGGTTTGCTTACCGCGGAACAGACCGGGCTGACTATCCTGAACCGTCCCGTGCCCGAAACGGGGAAACGCGCTTTTTATGCCCGGTACATATGGGGCAAGCAGGCTACCATGGTTTTTCAACATGCCGACGAGGCGCTGAACGGTGAACTGACGGTTGAGGAGGTTTTTAAAGTACTCTCTCCCGGGAGGAACGTGAACAGGCAAAAAATCATGCGCCGCCTGCGGGAATGGTTTGGCGACCGTATTCCGGAGACTTTTTTACACCGTCCGGTAAAGTACCTTAGCGGCGGACAAAAACAGCGCCTGAATCTGTTGCGCGGTTTTGTGCAAAATACCGATATCCTGATTTTGGATGAACCCTTAAACGGCCTGGACCTGAAATCGGCAGCTCTGGTGATTAAAAAGATACAGGAGCGTCAACGGGACGGTAAGGCCATTCTGATCATCTCCCACAATGAAGATATTATGGAAAAAATCATTCCCGGAGAAAATATTTTTTATCTTGAAGCCGCTTCCGGCGCTTCTAAAAAGGATGGTGGCTCCGTACCGAGCCTTCACACCATGCCGTAAAGGCATTAACAACAGGAATATACTCTTTACAGGATTTCTTGCCATAAAAGCGCACCCGGCGGAAACGGCAAATAAAAGAAACTTTATCCCTCCGTGTTATTGTGTGATAATCAAAAAAAAAGCCCGCACAGGGCGGGCTTTAGGCTGGACCGGATACTTACTTTAAAAGGAGCATCCTTTTCACACTCTGAAAATTCTGAGATTGATAACGATAGATGTAAATTCCGCTGGGCGCCTTGCCGCCCTGTTCATTCAGACCGTTCCATTGCATGGTATAGCTGCCCGGGGCCAGTGTTCCGTTGTAAATGGTTTTAACCAGTCTTCCCAGAAGATCATATACTTCCACGCGGGCCACCTGCGCCTCCTTTGTGGCCGGGACGTCTATGCGGAAACGGGTCACCGGATTAAAGGGGTTGGGATAGTTTTGCGACAGGGCAAACACGGAAGGTATCAGCGAACCCTCCACATCTACACCTTCCGCCAGCGGGGTTTGCACACTTAGCGTGGCGCTTTGATTGCGAACGCCGTTGATATCCTGGTCATACAGACGATACCAGTACTTGGTACCGGCTTCAACGCCGTTATCGATGTAACTGTATTTTTTACCCTGGGAGGAGTTGCCCTGTCCTCGCAGCCGGTCGTCGCTGTTAAAATCGGCGATTTCCACAAAGGGGCCATCTTCGGCCGTGGCCCGCTCCAGGATAAAACCGCTGTTCTCCACCTCGGACTGGGTTTCCCATTTCAATTCCACGGTTTCAGGCGTGGCCGAAGCGGTAAAACTGCTCAACTCCACCGGCAGACTGGCGTCATCTAAGGTATAAGTAATCGTCAGGCTCCAGTCGTTTATGGTTCCGCCATTATTAAAATAGCTGTCATCATAGACGCGCAGCGTCCACGTGCCCTGGCTTTTACGGCCGTCAAAGTAACGCAGGGTGTTATCCGGCTCAAAAGAACCGGTGTAGGGACTGCTGCCGTCCACAAAGGCGGTAGTGGCCTCGTCATCGGTCACCGTATTGGTATAGGCGGTTCCGGCATTGTTGGTGGCGATGCCGGCGCCCTGGTTGCCCGGGTCTTCGATATCGATGGTAAAATTGGGTATGCTGCCGTCGATATTCAGGGTTACATTGAGATCGATGATGGTAAAGTTGTCATTTATGGTCAATGTGGAAAGTTTACTGCCTGCCGAGAGAAATCCCCAGCTCTGGCCGTCGGTTTTTGTATAGGTGGCCTGGGAAAGGTTAGCCACCCAGTAACGAAAGGTTTTGGGCTGGCCGGTAAAACTTTCCTCGCCGAAAGGAAACTTGGCGGTGAGGGCCTGGGGCGTATTTTCCGTGGCACTGATGTAATACTGTACCTGGGTTCCCAGGGTTTGACCGGGAATAACAAATTCGTAAACATCGCCGCTGGGACCGTTGGCGTCGGTGACAGTTGTCCAGGCACTGGTATCCACGCCGGCGATGGTGCGATAGGTAAGGCTGGCCGAAGTGAGCCCGCTGGCGTCCGTGATGGTGGTGCTGATGGTGCGCGCCGCCGTATTGTTGGACGACTGCTCGGGCGTATGCTGAATAAGCGGATCATCACCGTCGTTACCGAGGGCTTTTAATACGGCCTGATAGGCGTTAACGCTGCCATAGCCTAAATGCTTGTTCCAGCCATTGGCGTCATAGGAATAAAAGTCGATCTTGTCGGCGGTGCTTTTCAGGATATTTTCCACCTGTACGGCGGTCAGATTGGTGTCGGCGCCCACAATCAGCGCGGTTACCCCGGAGGCGTTGGGACAAGCGGCCGAGGTGCCGTTAAAGGTGGAATAGTAGTCTCCGGCGGAACCGGCGTCGGTGTTGTATCCGGCCGAGCCGATGATATCGGTGGTGTATACGATGGTCGGCGCGGAGATATCCAGCTCGGAGCCGTAATTGCCGCCCCACCAGCGCTGATAGTCGCTGCTGCCGATGTTTTTCTTTTCACTGTGCATATTGGTGGCGCCAACGGCCAGCACGGTTGTCAGATAAGCGGGATAGTTGACATTGGCGTTACTGCCGTTGCCGCTGGAAAAGAGTACGATGCTGCCCTTGCCGTTGCGACCCTGGGTTTTGGCGCGGGAGATGGCATCCTCAATGGCCTGATCGGGAGAGCCACCGCCCCAGCTGTTGTTAAGCACGGAAGCGCCGTTCTGCCAGGCAAAATCGATGGCGCCCGGGATGTCGGCATTGCTGGCGCTGCCTGAGCTGTTAAAAATCTGAATGGGCATGATCTTGCTGTTATAGGCAATCCCGGCCACGCCGATGCTGTTGTTGCCCTCGGCGGCAATGATGCCGGCCACGTTGGTGCCGTGGGCTTCATCGCCCGGAGCGTCGGGGCCGTCATTGTCACCACTGTAGTCGGCGCCGGTCACCAGGTTGTCGTCCAGATCGGGATGTTGCAGATCCACGCCGGAGTCAATCACGGCCACGATGACGGCGCTGTTGCCGCCGGGAAGCAGGTCCCAGGCCTTGTCGACGTCCATGTCCGAACCGGGTGTGGCGCGCACGGTGGAGGGGGTGCCGCCGGTGTCAACGGTCTGGCCGCTGTTTACATGGGCCCATTGCTGGGGATGCAGGGCGTCGTTTACCGTGGCGTTCAGCAAATCGCCCTCCAGATAGATGAAGTGTGGATGCGCCCACTCCACGATCGATGAAGAGGCATACTGATTGGAGGCGGTGATACCCGTAATGCCGGCGGACTTATCCATCTCCAGCAACCAGGTGTCCACGGCAATCTGCCGAACCAAGGTTCCGCCCAGGTCATTGTTAAGCTGGTCGATCTCCGCCTGGGTGGCCGAGGCGCTGAAACGTACCAGAAATTTATTGTCCACCGCCTGGCGTACATTATTATAGCGCAAAACCGGCGCGGCCATTTTAACCTGCGGCAGGGCATTCAACTGATCTATATAAGAGGAGATTTGACTTTCGCTTAAACCTTGCGTCAATTTGATTTGCCGTTGGGTCGTGCCATACATTTTTTTTGTTTCGGAAAGAAGCCCGCCCAGAACGCCGCTCAGCAGGTTGACGTCGTTCAATGCGTCCGCTTCATTGTAAAAGCTTACCGACAAGCGGTTGGACTCTATATTCAGCGTTACCGCCTGCCCATGATAGTAATAGGTGCGGTCAATCGTCTGGGCCGACAAAAGACCGGTAAAGAATAAAAACAGTAAAAAAACGAATAAACGCATGGCACTCCTCCAATGATGTTAAAAAAATAATCATCTAATATAAGAGTTTTGCTGAAAAAGTTGTGACGAATAACATTATATTTGTTTTTAATAAAAAATAAAGCAAGATTTGGCTAAAGTTTTTAGGAAACGGACTAAGCAATGCAACTATTAATCATTGGAGCGGGTGGTTTTTTGGGGGCCATCCTGCGTTATCTGCTTTCGGGATGGGTATACAGACTAACGGGCAGCACCCTGCCCTACGGCACTTTGGCGGTAAATGTGATCGGTAGCTTTATTTTGGGGGGATTTTTGTATCTTTCCGGGCAGCGGCTGGCCATCGACCCCATGTGGCGTTCTTTTATCGCCGTGGGCATGATGGGCGCGCTGACCACCTTTTCCACATTCTCCTGGGAAACGTTCCAGTATTTGCAGGACGGTCAGATGC